>CACYCV010000334.1 GCA_902772955.1 uncultured Ruminococcus sp. | reverse complement strand
GACTCAAGGCTGCACGCCGCGCTCCGCAGTTCTCAAAGAGATAATCAGAGCCTTTTGGCGGTTATCAAAAATACAGTGTTTATGCGGTTTTTATCGTTCTGGGTTTGCCTGAAATACGGTGTATCTCAGACGGTAACTAACACATAACTAACAAGTAACTAACAAATTTTAAGCCATTCATCGTTATGATGAGTGGCTTAATTTGCATAGCGGGTGGTAAGAATGACTAAACAAGAAATGCTGAATAACATAGGAATAGCGAAAAAGTATCTTTCAAAATATAATCTGCTTGTTCCGGAAGATGATCTGATTATGGAATGCCTTTTTTTACCGCCTTTCCGATGGAACACTTATTTCATACAGGTGTTTATTAAACAAGGCGGATATTCTGCTAACTGTGCATATACATACTATGCTGATTATTTAGGAAACATAAGCTATTCTCAGTCTTTTACAACTGTTGAAATGGCAGATAAACAACCTGCAAAAAGAGGCAATATTATCTGTAAGTGTATGAAAATAGATCGTCAGATAGTAGATGAGATTATCCGCTGTGTAAAAGAAGATGTAGTTATCAAAACGCAAGAGATGACGATTATTGATGGTATTTCAGCAAGTGTACGATTGTATGATCAAGGCACTATTATCGGTGATTTTTGTTTAAATGATCCTGAAATACCTCCTGTATTACTTAATGCCATTATCTCTGTTTCTGAATTACTATCAAATGGCTTATTTTATAGAAATGTGTAGGAGAATGAATATGAGATGTCCTGTTTGTGGTAAGTATGAGTTTGAAGAATATGATGATTATGACATCTGTCCTGTTTGTAATTGGGAAAATGACGGTTTGCAATATGATGACCACAACTATGCCGGCGGTGCAAATCATCTCAGCGTGAACGAAGCAAGGATAGAATACTTTGTTATGAATCATCCTGAAACGGCTGAACAGGCTGCTAAAGCAAAGGAAGAATATGAAAACAACCTGAGTAGTATTTATGGTAAATATGCCGGAATAAACTATGCAACGGAAAAAGAAAAAGCAAGTTATATGGGTAAATAATTAACGAATAATCAGCAAGAGTATATTGACAAGCTGGGTGAGTTGATGATAAGCATTTTGTGAATATTGTATTTTTTAGGTTTACCTGTTTGTAATACGCATGATATGATATAATCTGATGAATATGGCGCTATTGACTTAAAGCCTACGGCTTGCCTTTGCTTGTTGAAAGAAAAGCTTTTAACAGCACAGTTTATCCCCGGTCATTTCAACACTGAAGTAACCGGGGATCTTTGTGTGTGTCGGGCATGACACTAATCTCACAGGTGAAAGTCCTGTCACGGGTAGTTACCGCCAAGTGTAGCGAACCGCAAGCTGTTTTCAGTAATGTAAACAGGGGAGGAAGCGGTGTAGCAAACCTTTCGAGCCTACGAACAGAAACTTGATAAAAGGCTAAATGGTGGATGAAATTGTCAATATTACTTGACACAATTTGGACGAACAATTTCAGGCGGCCAAGGATACCTTTCTATAGTAAAGGTTGGAACAATATAACAATAAATTGACAAAAAACAAAAAATTGTATTGAATATTTTGGAGAATTCCTATATAATAAAAATGGTAGAGTAGAAACAGTTGCTGTCAGCAGCATAAATCAAAAGAACGGAGAAATGACTATGAGAAACATTTTGTTTGTGGCCTCTGAATGCTACCCGTTTATCAAGACAGGCGGCTTGGCGGATGTTGTCGGTGCGCTTCCCAAAATGCTGAACAAGGACGAATTTGATGTCCGCGTGGTGATTCCCAAGTATATGTGTATTCCTTGGGAATACCGTCAGCATTTCAACTATGTGACCAGCTTCTATATGGATCTGGGTCAGCTGCCGGATCACAAGTATGTGGGTATCATGGAATATTACCATGAGGGCATCCACTATTATTTCATTGACAACGAAGGCTATTTCGGTGGAGATACACCCTATACCGATAATCTCAAGTGGGATATTGAGCGGTTTACCTTCTTCAGCAAGGCAGCATTGGCAATTCTGCCGGTTGTGGGCTTCCGTCCGGATCTGATTCACTGCCATGACTGGCAGGCAGCCCTGACACCGGTATTTCTCAGAACACTGTTCAGAGAAAACAGCTTCTTCTGGGGCATCAAATCTATGATGACCATTCACAATCTGAAATTCCAGGGTATCTGGGATATCAAGACGCTGCGGATGTTCACAGGCTTCCCGGAATATGTATTCAGCACTGAAAACATGGAATACAAAAAGGATGCCAATATGCTCAAGGGCGGTATTGTTTTTTCGGACTACGTCACCACCGTCAGCGATACCTATGCCGGAGAAATTCAGATGCCCTATTATGGTGAGGGACTGGACGGCCTGATGCGCCATAAGAACCCGAACCTTTGCGGTATTGTCAACGGTATTGACTACAACGTGTATAATCCTGCCCATGATATCCAGATTTACGAACACTATACGACGGAAACGTTCGGGGACAAGGTGAAGAATAAGCGCGGTCTTCAGGCGGAGCTGGGGCTTCCCGTGGATGATCATAAGTTTATGATCGGAATTATTTCCCGTCTCACTGATCAGAAGGGTCTGGATCTGGTCAACTATGTGATTGAGCAGATTACCGATGAGCATACCCAGTTTGTGGTTTTGGGTACCGGTGATCCCAAGTATGAAAATCTGTTCCGTCACTACCAGTGGAAGTATCCCGAAAGAGTGTCTGCCAACATTTATTATTCCGACAACAGAGCCCATAAGCTCTATGCGGCTGCCGATGCGATGCTGATGCCTTCCCGTTTTGAACCCTGCGGTCTGACGCAGCTGATCGCTCTGCGCTATGGTACCGTACCGATTGTCCGTGAAACGGGTGGTCTGAAAGATACGGTGCAGCCCTATAACTGGTATGACAACAGCGGTACGGGATTCTCCTTTGCCAATTATGATGCCGGTGAAATGCTCAGTGCTATCAACTATGCCAAGACGGTTTACTTTACCCAGAAGGATCGCTGGGATGAAATTGCTGTCCGCGGCATGAAGATGGATTATTCCTGGAGCAATTCTGCCCGCCGTTACGAAGATCTTTACCGCTGGATTATGTCCTGGTGGTGATGATTCCTCCATGGGCTAACCATCAGGAGCCTGCCTGTGGAAAGCGGGACATTTCCTTAGAATGACAATTTCAGCGCATAAACAAACGCCGGAAAACGATAACGCTTTTTGCTGCATCGTTTTCTGGCGTTTTTGTTCTTTCTGATGGTTATGCGTTTTCCAGCAGAGCCTGTATATCCGGAAAGGGTGCCAGACTGCGGCTCAGAATGCCGTTCATATAAGCAATGGCGGTGCCGTAGTTGGTAATGGGAACCCCTTCATCCTGGGCACATTTCAGGCGGTATTGCATTTCCCTCTCATTCAGCATACAGCCGCCGCAGTGAATAATGAGCGCATATTGTTTCAGGTTTTCCGCAAATTCCGTTCCGGAGGTCCATTCGAAATGCAGGTGCTGCAGTCCGGTGTTTTTTTTCAGCAGATTGGGCAGCTTGACGGTGCCGATGTCACCGCATTGCCGATGATGGGTACAGCCCTCTGAAATCAGAATTCTGTCTCCGTCCTGCAGACGGCCGATGGCGTTGACGCCCTCTACCGCCAGGCGAAGATTGCCCTTATAATTGGCAAACAGAATAGAAAAAGAGGTCAGGGGAATGTCTGCCGGAGTATCCTTGCTCACCCGGGCAAAAGCCTGGCTGTCGGTAATGACCATGCGGGGCTTTTGTTTCAAAGCGTTCAACGTCTGAGGCAGCTCCTCCGGCTGGGTGACAATGCAAAGCCCGTGATGATCCAGGATATCCCGGATGGTCTGCTGCTGGGGAAGAATCAGCCGTCCCTTGGGTGCGGAGGTGTCAATCGGTACTACCAATACCACCATGTCATCCGGCTGCAGCAGGTGGGAAACGATCCGTTTGTCGGACTCCTGGATTTTGGCAAGGGAGGCAATTTGTTCCTTTAGCTCCTGAATATGAAACCCGTCCCTGGCGCTGACTGCCAGGGCATTTTGTTCTGTCGGTTCATAGGGTTTCAGATCGGTTTTATTGTAGATCACAAGATAGGGAATGCCCTTTTGCTTGATTTTTTCCAGCAGGGCGTGGTCGTCCTCTGTCATGCCTGTCGTGCTGTCCACCACCAGAATGGCCACATCGGTTTTATTCAGCATCTGATAGCTTCTTTTGACACGCAGGGTGCCCAAGGCTCCTTCATCGTCAATGCCGGGGGTATCAATGATGACAACAGGTCCCAGGGGAAGCAGCTCCATGGCCTTCAGGACCGGGTCAGTAGTGGTGCCCAGAACATCGGATACAATGGCTAAATTCTGTCCGGTGACGGCGTTGACGACACTGGATTTGCCGGCGTTTCTCCTGCCGAAAAAGGCAATATGGATTCTGTCTGCCGAGGGAGTGGCATTCAGACTCATTCGATCACATCCTTCAGGGAAAATAGGCTTCTGTCTCAAAAAACCGGAAGCCGATCATGTCTGGCGCAGCCGGAAAATCATGCTTCTGTCTGACGGATACAAGAAACCTGCAAAATAAATCCGGTAGGCTCAGAACCGGAAATCCCGCTTGCCCACGGTTTTGATTTCTTCCAGATAATTCATGGCTTTTTCACGGCGCTTTTCATCCGGTACGTTCAGAATTTCACGGGCAATCAATTCTTCACCGATTTTTTTGGTTTCGGGAGAAGCATAATCTGTCAGGAATTCCTGGAGCGTCATCAGGGCGTTGGGATGACAGCAGTTCTGAATTTGTCCTACCTTGCACAGTGCCATAAAACGGTCGCCGGTTCTGCCTTCCCGATAGCAGGCAGTGCAGAAGGAGGGAATATAGCCCTTTTCCATCAGCCAGCGGACAACCTCATCCAGAGAGCGCTGATCGGAAACGTCAAACTGTTCTGTGTCATGAGGCCTTTCATCGGAGGAATAACCGGCGTAGCCTCCCACAGAGGTTCTGGAGCCGCCGGAAATCTGAGAAATGCCCAGCCCCATAACCTTGGCGCGGCAGGCTTCGCTTTCACGGGTGGAAATAATTATGCCGGTATAGGGAACCGCAATACGAATGCAGGCGATGATTTTGGCAAAGGTATCGTCATCAATGCCGTTGTCAAAGACGGAAGGATCAATATCGGCGGCACGCCTGATTCTGGGTACGCTGATGGTGTGGGGACCGACTCCGTGAACGGCCTCCAGGTGCTCTGCGTGCATGAGAATGCCGGCAAATTCATATTTGTACAGCTCCAGTCCGAACAATACGCCAAGTCCCACATCGTCGATGCCGCCCTCCATGGCTCTGTCCATGGCTTCCGTATGATAGGCGTAATTGTGCTTGGGTCCGGCGGGATGCAGCTTTTCGTAGCTTTCCTTGTGATAGGTTTCCTGGAACAGGATATAGGTGCCGATACCGGCTTCCTTGAGCTTGCGATAGTTTTCAACCGTTGTGGCGGCAATGTTGACATTGACCCGGCGGATGGCTCCGTTTTTATGCTGGACGCTGTAGATGGTTTTGATACAATCCAGAATGTATTCGATGGGATTGTTGACGGGGTCCTCGCCGCTTTCGATAGCCAGGCGCTTATGTCCCATATCCTGCAGGGCAATGACCTCCTGTCTGACCTCCTCCTGAGTCAGCTTCTTGCGGGGGATATCCTTGTTCTGATAGTGATAGGGACAGTAGACGCACTTGTTGACACAATAGTTGGAAAGATACAGGGGAGCGAACATGACAATCCGGTTGCCATAGAAGGCTTCCTTGATCCGGCGGGCAAGGTCATACATTTTTTCCGTCATTTCCGGAATGTCACAGGCCAGCAGAACACTGGCTTCCCGGTGAGAAAGGCCGGAACATTCCACGCCTCTGCCGGTTTTACGGGGAGCTGCCTTGGCAAGGATCTCCTCAATCAGTTCCCGGTTGTGCTTGTTCTGTTCGGCATATTCGAGGGTGGCCAGTATTTCTTCGTGGTTAATAAATTCCTCGGCTTTGAGGGATTTCGGATCGTATTTCATAATCAGTCTTCTTTCATTTTGTTTTTATCGTCGGATAATCACCGCGGCTGACAACCACATGATAACCGATGGCTTCCATGCGCCGTTCCAGGCAGCTTCTGCATTCGGCTGCTTCGTCACCGGTGCAGATTTTGTTGTCATACAGAAGGTATTTTTTTCGCACGGAACTCGGCGAAAGGTTGGGCATGACTACATTGGCGCCTGCTAAAATCCCCAGCTCTCTGCCTCTGGAGTGGATGGTTCCCAGAGCGGTTGTAGAGGGCAGCAGGACAGAAGGCAGTGTGAGCCGCAGCAGACCCAGCAGGAACAGGGTTATTTCCAGGGTGCCGTTTGGCTGATCCCGGAAGGGGGTATCATGCTGGGCAATAAAGGGGCCGATTCCCACCATGTGGGGCTGCAGTTTTTTGACAAACAGCAGATCCTCAGCCAGATTTTCCACCGTCTGCCCGGGAGATCCCACCATAAAGCCGCATCCTGTCTGAAACCCGATTTCCTTTAAATCCCGGAGACAGCGTTTCCTGTTTTCAGGGGACATGGTTTCCGGATGCAGCTTCCTGTAGTGACTGTCGTTGGCGGTTTCGTGCCGCAGCAGATAACGGTCAGCTCCGGCATCGAAATAAGCCTGGTATTCCTCCCGGCTTTTTTCTCCTACGGAAAGGGTCAGGGCACAGTCCGGAAACTGCTGCCGGATGCGCCGGATGAGCGACGTCATACGCTGACAGGTGAAAAACGGGTCCTCGCCGCCCTGCAGGACAAAGGTCCGGAATCCCAGGGCATAGCCGCTTTCACAGCAGGAAAGGATTTCCTCCTCACTCAGCCGATACCGCTGTGCCTGATGATTACTGCAGCGGATGCCGCAGTAATAGCAGTCGTTTTTGCAGCAATTGGTAAACTCGATCAGTCCCCGGATGTAGACATCCTTTCCGTACCATTGCTCCCGGACCGTTCTGGCCTGTTGAAAAAGGTATTCTGACAGCTCCGGAGTGATATGGGAGAGAAGCAGGACATATTCCTCTTTGGAAAGGACGGTTTCTTTCCGGAGACGATCTATCAATGCTTTCATCATACTACGCTTTGGAACAGACAACCTTGGAGCTGATGCCCTCCAGCTGTCCGATTTTGCCGGAAAGAGTGTTGATGACATCCAAAGGTGCATCCAGGGCAATGCTGATGATATTGACCTCCTTCTTGGGATAAGGGATCCCCATTCTGCCAATGATGTACCTGCCGTATTCGTGCAGCAGTGCGTTCAGCTGATCGGTGGAATCTATGTTTTCCACAATAATGCCGATGAGAGAAACTCTTTCCTCCATCAATAATCCTCCTTTTGCTCCTGACAAAAAGACGCACCCGACAAAGGGTGCGTTACGAAATTACGGTATGGATCCGTCACCCTTTCGCTTCAGTCGGTGTCCGCCTTCAGCGTCAGAAGAACTTTGTTGTATTGTTTTTGTTCCATCAGGTTTTCGCCAAGCCTTATGCTGACAGCGTTAACCCTTTGCAACGGTATTATACCACAGCCTTCCCGATTTTGCAAGAGATGCCGCGGCGGCGGGTGACCCCGCTGGACGTGTTCGCGCCTTGCTCCACTCCGTTCCGCTTGATTTCGCCGTGTCCAGCTTTACTGCCGCGGCT
>CACYCV010000333.1 GCA_902772955.1 uncultured Ruminococcus sp. | reverse complement strand
TCAAGGGGGACTTTTGCGGAAAAGTCCCCCTTGACAATCCCCGAAAACGAATTTTTTCCGTTATTAGTTTCACGGATTCAGGTTTTAACTTAGCAAAGCGTTCTTCCGGTTCGCGGCAAAGCCCCGATCAGATTTTGACGGGCTTGCAGCCCCAGATGGTTTCGGCGTAGTCACGGATGGAGCGGTCAGCGGCAAAACGTCCGGCTTTTGCGATATTGACCAGGGACATCCGGTTCCAGGGCTGGGTGTCCAGATAGAGCTTGGAGGCCTTCTGCTGGATGGTGGAATAGTCTGCAAAGTCGGCCAGAACCATGTAGGGATCCTTAGTGGACAGGGATGTAAATATATCCTCAAACTGCGGGCCGAATTCGGAACGGATGCCGTCTACGGCACTGCGGATGATGTGATTGTTGTTGTAGGGGACAGAGGGATGGTAGCCCTGCTTGGTCAACTGGGTTACTTCGGGGGTGGTCATACCGAAAATCAGCGCGTTATCGTTGCCGACAACCTCATGGATTTCAACATTTGCACCGTCCAGGGTTCCCAGTGTAACAGCACCGTTAATCATGAACTTCATGTTGCTGGTACCGGATGCCTCTGTGCCTGCCAGAGAAATCTGTTCGCTGATTTCGGCAGCCGGAATGAGCTTTTCGGCCACGGAAACACGGTAATCCTCCAGGTAGACAACCTTCAGCTTCTGGTTGACACGGGGATCGTTGTTGATCTTGTTGGCCAGCGCCACGATGAACTGGATGATCTGCTTGGCAAAATAGTAGCCGGGAGCAGCCTTGGCACCAAAGATATAGGTCTTGGGCACATAGTCGGCGTTGGGGTTGTCCCGCAGCCACTGATAGGTGCTGTAGATGTGCAGGGCATTCATGAGCTGACGTTTATATTCATGGAGGCGCTTGACCTGAACGTCAAAGATGGAATTGGTGTCAACCACAATGCCGTTGTTGTCCTTGATGTACTTGGCCATGCGCTGCTTGTTTTCCTTTTTGATGGCAGCCAGCTTATCCAGTACGTCATTGTCGTTCTTGAAGGCCATGAGCTTCTCCAGAGCGTTGGCGTCTTTGATGAATTCGTCACCGATGAGCTCTGTGATGAGATGAGCCAGTCCGGGATTGGATTGATTCAGCCAGCGTCTGTGAGCGATACCGTTGGTGACGTTTTTGAACTTTTCGGGAGTTACGGTATAGAAATCATGGAATACGGAATCCTTCAGGATTTCACTGTGCAGCTTGGAAACGCCGTTGACGGAATGGCTGGCGATCACGGCCAGGTTTGCCATCCTGACAATGCCGTCATTAATAACGGCCATTCTGCCGATTTTCCAGCCGTCTATGCCGGACTTGGTCATTTTTTCGCAGAAGCGTCTGTTGATTTCCTCTACGATCTGATAGATACGGGGCAGTCTGCGGGAGAACATATCGACCTGCCAGCATTCAAGTGCTTCACTCATAACGGTGTGGTTGGTGTAGGCAATGGTTCTGGTGACGATATCCCAGGACTTATCCCAGTCATAGCCGCATTCGTCCAGCATGATACGCATCAGCTCGGGAATGGCAAGAACAGGATGGGTATCGTTGAGGTGAATGGCAACAACATCCGGCAGATTATCCAGGGTGCTGTAGTTTCTGAGGTGACGCTGAATAATATCCTGAATCGTAGCGGATACCAGGAAGTACTGCTGACTCAGACGCAGGCTCTTGCCCTCGGAATGGTTGTCCTCAGGATACAGGACTCTGGTGATGCTCTCTGCCAGAGCCTTCTGCTCCATGGCGCGGACATAGTCACCGGAGTTGAAGAGCTTCATGTCAAAGTTGTCGGAGGTTGCTGCCCAGAGACGAAGACGGTTGATGCCCTTGCCGCCGTCACCCGGTACCAGCATATCGTAAGGAGTGGCGATAACCTTGGTGGGGTTTTCCAATTCGATGGAGTGATGCTCGCCGTCCCAGGTTTCTTTGATGTGGCCGTCAAAATAGACGGGAATGGATTTTTCCGGATGAGGCTGCAGCCAGATGGAACCGCCGGGCAGCCAGAAATCGGGAAGCTCTGTCTGCCAGCCGTCAATCAGCTTCTGACGGAAGATACCGAATTCATAGCGCAGGGAATAGCCCATGCCCGCATAATCCTGTGTGGCAAGTCCGTCCAGGAAGCAGGCAGCCAGACGGCCAAGACCGCCGTTGCCAAGACCGGCATCCGGTTCGCACTCATAGATGTTTTCGATTTTGATATCCAGACCCTTGAGGGCTTTGGTAATGGTTTCCTCCAGACCCAGATTGTACAGGTTGTTTTTGAGGGAACGTCCCATGAGGAATTCCATGCAGAGATAATATACGGTTTTGGCGTTTTGCTTGACGGCTTCGGCAGCAAATTTTTTCTGCTGCACCCGCATAATATCCCGCAGCACCAGCGCAACGGCTTTATAATAATGCTCGTCGGTGGCATCGGCAGGAGAAACACCAAAGTTATGAGACAGCTTGGCAATGATCAGTTCTCTTGCCTCACTTGGTGTTAATTTGGATTTAGACATTTTCAAATACCCCTTTCCTTTTTTCAGGCAGAATCAATTGCAGGATGTTCCAAACAATTTGATGTTTATTATACCGCATCTCACAGAAAATTTCAACCAAAAATCAGAAATATTATTCTATAATTTACTCCTTTTGGCACAAAAGTAATTATATAGAGCATTTTGATCCCGGAAATGGATAGCTTATTTCTTCAAAAGAACCATACACTGCAAGGAGACAATGAAACGGTACACGCCCGAACCGTTGAGCAGTTTTTCTGTCTTTTTGGGGAAAAATGTCGGAGACTGTAAAAAAACAGGGAAAAGTATCTTTTCTAATGGAAAAAAATGGGGTATAATAAAAAAAGAACCTTGAGAAAAAAGACGGAAGGCCACGGAACCTTCAGGGACGGCGCGGTGGTTCCTTGAAGCATCGGAGAGGCACGAGGTGATTGTTGTGGAAAAGGTAAAAAGAAAAATCAAAATCAGAATTGCCGATAACGAATTTCATGTGGTTTCTTCAGAGGAGGAAACCTATTCTCAGGTGCTGGCGGCAGCGGTGGACAGGAATATCCGGGATATCTGCAAAAATGCCCGTACCTCTGTAACGGGGGCGGCAATTTTGTCGGCACTGAATTATTGTGATGAACTGAACAAATCCACCAGGGAACTGGAGGAGCTGAAAGGACAGCTTTCCTTTTATCTGGATGAGTTGGTGCAGCAAAAGGCTGCCTACCAGGAGCTGGTCAAGGAAAACCGGAAGCTCAGAGGCGATCTGGCAGTTTGCCGTCACCGTTTGCGGGAGGAAAGCGCCACGAATCGAGAAAATGAGCCGATTTCGCCTGCCTTCCGTCCGATGCGCCGTTCCATCGCCGTCTCGGAATCCGAAGAGGCAGCAGAGGATGAATGAGTTTTCAAGCCCCTTCGGAGCTTCGCTGTCTGCGGACAGCGACTCAGGGGGACTTTTGCGAAAAAGTCCCCCTGAGAACCCCGAAAACGAATGTTGCGAAGCGTTTTTTCGGTCAAAGAATCGACAGCGGAGGCACTCCGTCACGCCAGGGAAATCAATTTTTAAAAATATACCCTTTTTCTGTTGTTTTTTGATGGAAAAAACACAAGTTTTTTTGGAAAGGGGTTCGGGGAATAACCCTTTTTTTCAAAAAAGGGTTTTCCCCGGCAGGGTTTG
>CACYCV010000332.1 GCA_902772955.1 uncultured Ruminococcus sp. | reverse complement strand
TTCCGGTCGCCCACTGCAACCCTTCGGATTGAAAACTAAACGGGAAGTTCATTTCTATGCAAAGGCGCAGCGAAGCGTTCCTCCGGTCAAAAGAAATCCGCCCCAAAGCGGCGCGTTAGCGTCGTGTGGGGTGGATGCCGCGGCAATAGACTAAGACACGGCACAACCGAGCGCAACGGAGTGGAGCGCTGCCGCGAATCGTCCCGCGGGGTCACCCGCCGCGAATCGTTCTGTGCGGTCACGCACCCGCCCGCCGGAGGAGGCATAATTTTTGCGGCGATGGGATATACATAGTACCATCAGTCGGAAACAGGAGCGTGAAGCAATGGAATGGCACCAGATATCCCCACGGGAATGCGCCGGAATCCTCAAAACGGATCTTCAACACGGACTGTCCCCTCAGGAAGCAAAGAAGCGCCTCTCACAATACGGAAAAAACACCCTGACCCAGGGCAAAAAAGCCGGCATCCTGAAAAAGTTTTTTTCTCAGTTTGCCGACTTCATGGTTCTGATTCTGCTGGCGGCTGCCGCCGTTTCCTTTGCCACTGCCGTCCTGGGCGGAGGAGATTATACCGATCCCATCATGATTTTAATCATTGTCCTGTTGAATGCCACGATCGGTACGATACAAGAGTGCCGCGCCGAAAATGCCATCGAAGCATTGAAAAAACTGTCCTCCCCCACCGCCGTTGTCATCCGCAGCGGAAAAGCGATGACCATTCCCTCTGCCGAAGCGGTTCCGGGAGATCTCATCCGGATCCGAGCCGGTGATCAGATCTGCGCCGATGCCCGTCTGGTCGACGATACTGCTCTGACCGTAGAGGAAGCCGCTCTGACAGGAGAGTCCCTGCCAACGGAAAAAAGCCATGACGCCGTCCTTGCCGGTGATACGCCTCTTGCCGACAGAAGCAATATGGTTTATGCCGGCACCATCGCCGCTTCAGGTCATGCCCTGGCCGTTGTCACTGCAACCGGCATGAACACCAATGTGGGAAAGATCGCCTCACTGATCAACGAAGAAGAAAGTCCCCTCACCCCCCTGCAGAAAAGCCTTGCCCGTACCGGACGTTTTCTGGGAATTGCAGCCCTGGCCGTTTGTGCTCTGATTTTTGTTTTAGGATTATGTCAGCGTGTTCCACCGCTGGAAATGTTTCTGATTGCCATCAGCCTGGCCGTGGCGGCCATTCCGGAAGGATTGCCCGCAGTGGTAACCATCGTCCTGGCTCTCGGCGTCCGGAAAATGGCACTGCACCGGGCCATTGTCCGTCATCTTCCGGCCGTAGAAACCCTGGGCAGCACCACCGTCATCTGTTCGGACAAAACGGGAACTCTCACCCAGAACCGCATGACACTCAAGACCCTTGCCTCCGCCGACCGGCTTGTCAGTCTCCACTCTCCCGAAGGAAACCGTTTATTGACACTGGCCGTCCTGTGCAGCAACAGCAGCGTAAGCAAAACCGCCTCCGGCTTTCAGGCAGAGGGAAATCCCACCGAAAACGCACTTGTACTGGCTGCCGCCAATCTCGGTCTGCTGCGGGAACAATTGGAGCATTCCTGTCGGCGGATCCAAGAAATCCCCTTTGATTCCCGGCGTAAACGGATGACCACCATTCACGCCCTTGCCACCGGCGGCTATCGGATCATCGTGAAGGGTGCCCCGGATCTGTTGCTTTCCTGCTGCACCCATCTGTCCCGGGGACAGGGAAGCGTCCCCATGGACCCCAGCTCCAGAAAAAAGCTGCTTGCACTGAATGACCGAATGGCCAATGAGGCCATGCGGGTCATTGGAATTGCCTATAAGGATACGGCCTCCCGTCCCGCAGAGCATTCCCAGGCAGAAAGCGGACTGATCTTCTGCGGACTTTTCGGACTTACAGATCCTCCCCGTCCCCAGGCCAGAGCAGCGGTCCTGCAATGCAAGAAAGCCGGCATCCATCCCGTGATGATAACCGGCGACCATATCATCACTGCCAAGGCTGTTGCCGGTGAATTGGGCATTTATTCCAAAGGGAACAAAGCGCTTACCGGCGCAGAGCTGGATAAGCTCTCTCAGGAGGATCTGCAGCGGCAGATTCGCTCCATCACCGTTTTCGCCAGGGTTTCTCCTGCCCATAAGGTACGGATTGTCAAGGCCTTCCGTTTTGCCGGTGATGTCGTTGCCATGACAGGAGACGGCGTCAACGATGCTCCTGCCCTCAAATGCGCCGACATCGGCTGTGCCATGGGCATCAGCGGTACCGATGCAGCCCGGAGTGCGGCCGATATGATTCTGACGGATGATAATTTTTCCACGGTTGTGGAAGCGGTAGAAGAGGGCAGAACTATCTTTGCCAATATCAAAAGAGTCATTCATTTTCTGCTGTCCTGCAATATCGGTGAAATTCTCACCGTATTCTGTGCCTTTCTGCTGCGTCTGCCCACTCCCCTGCTGGCCATTCAGCTGTTGTGGGTCAATCTGGTGACCGATTCCATGCCCGCACTGGCTCTGGGGGTCGAGCCTCCGGATGACAGGATCATGGAATGCCCTCCCGTATCCTCTCAGAAAGGCTTGTTTACCATGCCCTTTGTTCGGCGTATTGTACTGGAGGGCTGTCTCATCGGCGCCTTGTCTTTTCTGGCCTTTACCATCGGGCGACTTTTCTTTGACGGCGGCGGAGAACCTATGGCAGGACGTACCATGACCTTTGCCGTGCTGAGTCTGAGCCAACTGGTTCACGCCTTTAATCTGAAAAGCAGCCATTCTCTGAAAAGAGGCGGCCTTTTCAACAATCCAAAGCTGATTGCCGCTTTTCTGATCGGCTGTATCATGCAGATTGCCGTTATTTCCGTTCCTATGCTGTGTGCCGTGTTTAAAACCGTCCCCCTCACTCCCCTGCAATGGGGCATTGTTTGGCTGCTTTCCCTGGTTCCCTTAGTGCTGGCATAATCGAACATGAGGCCACCCATTAATTAAGGAAGCGCTGATTAAATTCAGTGCCTGTATTGCGCTGTCAGATTGTATCAAAATTCCGAAGGAATACTGACGTATTTCAAGGAATTTTGGTGCAAGATGACGGCACAGAGCACCCCAAGGGAACCTTTTCACTGCGCCAGCGCTCCCAATTTCGCACTCAACTCTTTCCGATGCGTAAATCTTATACCGCGGCAAAACAGTATTCTATGCGGAAGATTTAGACGCGAATTGACACCGGAAGCACTCCGGCTGAACCGAAAGGCGTGATTGATTCAGCGATTCCTTAAGCAGCCGACCGCTCAGTCGAGCAGCCAAGCGGACTTTCACCGCCAAGTTACTGCCCATTTCGGGCAAATCTATAAAATGCCCCGACACTAACGTGTCGGGGCTGAAATAATCAATAACAGAGAATAAATAATTTGAAAAAGAGTCTCGCGGGACGTTTCTGTATTATTTATTCTTTTTTCTTGTTCAGCATCATGGCATTTCTTCATCGAAGTGTTGCCATAAAACAAAAACAGCGTCAAAATGTCCGCAGGTTTTTCGCTATCGCAGTCAAACTTTTTCTATGTTGTGAGAAGCCAGCAGAGGGGATGTTTCAGCAAGGGTTTCTACCGTCTTGCCATGCTTTTTGGCATACTCGTCCGATTCCAGAAAACGCGGAAAAACAAAGGTCATCAGGCAGTAGGCCACAATTGCCAATACGATAAGAAGAATGGCAGAAAGAAGCAGCCGTTTTCTTCTGTTTTTTGAGGTTTCCCGTTTTTTCTGCTGTCGGATTGCTTCGTTTCTCCGCTCAAATTCCAGTTTTTGAGATTCATCCTGCTGCTTTCGCTGGTCGGCGTCCGCCTCTATCATTTTTTTGACGCGATTGGATTCAAACTCCTGAGATTCCCGGTGTTTTTCCAGAATACTCATATTGGTGCTGTTACGGAGCCAGTCTCTTCCCACCCGACAGGAGGCACATTTCCGTTCATCAATCCAGTTGAATGCTCCACAGGCACACATCCAGAATTCATCCTCAAAAATTGGCTGCAAAACCAGATTAGTTCCATCGATACCGCTTCTGACACAGATATCAATAAATTGCTTGTTATAATCTCCCTGCGCCGCGTAGATATTTTCCTGTTCCAGTCTGCGGTTAAAATGTTTTTTCTCTGTATTTTCCCACGTCGGTCCGTCATAATAGTCAATCCGGCGAATAACATACTCGATATTTCTTGTTTTGGAATCCGGAATTTTAACCTTCCGTTCATAGCCAAAGGTATCAAACCTCTGTGCATCCGCGTTGCCAAAGCTAATATGTTCCACCCGGCAAATCGGGTTCCGGTATTCATCATAGCAAATAAGGTCAAAGACAATGGAATGAATGATTTCATATTTGAGATTCTGAAACTTCACACGACTGAACAACTCGCCAGTGATCTTATCCAGTTCCAGACACATGGCGCAAAGTAAAATCGGTGAACCGGAAAACCACATGGTATCGTTTTTGATTTCCAGCAGCTTTGTATTCTCCTCTGTCATCCGATACGCCTCCTTTTTCGGAAGACGACATAATACTAATATTCGATAGAATACTTTAATATCTTCGGCGTTAAATCCCGCATAACTTCGTTGCCGATCCTCCGAATACACAAAGTATTCCTGCGGTTTCCGCCTCGTTCTGCAAAATTTTCCGATCAAATCCAATTTAATGTTTCTTATCGAAAATTAGTATAAAATGTCTCTGCCTCTATTTTAGTGCCTTTCTTTCATGGTGTCAATACCGACGGGCGCCCGCAGCACGGAAATCAACTTTCCTCTCCGGAATATTGGGACTCTGTCCTAAGCCCTGCCGGGGGAAACCCTTTTTGAAAAAAGGGTTATTCCCCGGACCCCCAATGTCATTAACCTGAATCCGTGAAATTCAAATTGCAAAATATGGTTGAAAGACTCACAAATACTGCTTTTTCAGCAAAATTTCGATAAATGAATCTGCACCAAATGGGTGTAGAAAATCATATATGATAAAGCACCTAAAACACTTGATTTCATGCTGGTTTTAAAACATTTTTATACAATCGAGTTTCACGGATTCAGGTTTAATTTAAAATACGCCGAGCCCCTCCAAAAGGATTTTCAACCCGATGAGAATCAGAATCACACCGCCCACCAATTGAGCTTTTGCCTGGTGCTTGCTGCCAAACAGACTTCCGATACGGATACCTGCCATCGAAAAGGCAAAGGTCACCGCACCGATGATGGACACCGCCAAAATAATGTTTACCTTCAGAAAAGCAAAGGTTACCCCCACCGCGAGTGCATCAATACTGGTGGCAATCGCCAGCAGCAGCATGGTTTTAACGCTCATGGAGGCATCCTGTTTTTCTTCCTTTCCGAATACCTCCCGGATCATATTGCCGCCGATCAGAAACAACAGCACAAAGGCAATCCAATGATCGAATTTATCGATAAAACCCACGAACAGACTGGCCAGCAGATAACCGATTAATGGCATCAATGCTTGAAATCCGCCGAACCAGATTCCTGCTTTCAAGGAATGCTTCAGCTTAGTTTTTCCCAAGGATAGCCCTTTGCAGATTGACACAGCAAAGGCGTCCATAGCCAGACCAATGGCCAGAATGATCATTTCATAGACTTGCATGTTTTTCTCCTTCTTTACAACCAAGTTCTCACTATTATGCCATAAAAGCCGACAAAATGCAAGGCTTGTCTTGATTATTCCACGGAAATCAACTTTCTTCTCCGGAATATTGGGACTCTGTCCCAAACCCTGCCGGGGGAAACCCTTTTTTGAAAAAAAGGGTTA
>CACYCV010000331.1 GCA_902772955.1 uncultured Ruminococcus sp. | reverse complement strand
TCCACCAGCGTGCCGATTTTTTCACCTTTCACTACCCGGTAGATGTTTTCCGGATCTGCCAGAGCAAATACGATGGACGGAATGTTATTGTCCATTGCCATTGAAGTTGCTGTGCTGTCCATCACCTGGAGTCTTCTCTCCAGCACCTCTCCATAGGAGATCTTTTCAAAGCGCACCGCTGTCGGTTCTTTTTTCGGGTCGGCGGAATAGACGGCGTCGACATTCTTCGCCAGGAGGATCGCATCTGCATGTGTTTCCAATGCCCGCAGCACCACCGCGGTATCGGTGGAAACAAAAGGAAGCCCTGTACCGCCGGCAAATAACACAACCGTTCCCTTTTCCATCAGGGCAATGCTCCTGAGGGTATCGTAGCGTTCTCCAACGCCCTGGATATCCACTGAAGTCTGCACCGAAGCCGGAACCCCGTTCTGCCTCAGCACATCGGCTACAGCCAGGCAATTCATGCAGGTAGCAAGCATTCCCATACGATCGGCGCTTACACGCTCCACATGCCCTTCTCCGTCTTTCACACCGCGCCAGAAGTTGCCCCCTCCGATAACAATGCCAACCTGAAGCCCCTCTTCCACGCACTGTTTGATTACCTTACACACGGAATTGACAAAGGGAAAGTCATACCCTGTATGCTTTTCCCCGGCCAGAGCCTCTCCGCTGATTTTGATGACAACGCGTTGGATCATATTCTGTCTTTTCCTTTCCGATTCGTTGCTCCATATTTTACCATACTGAAAGGCCGAAAGCAATGAATAAAAAATGAATATCTGAAAACCTCGTTCCCTTTCTCTTTTTTTTCGTTGATTAATCCTTCTCGTTGTATTATGATGACAATGTAAAATAGGTCGGCATTTCTTTGATTCTTTGTTTGCTTATGGTGGTTTATGGATACAAAAAAAATACACGCTCTTTTAACCGCTGTGGAACTCGGCTCTCTTTCTTCTGCTGCTGAAGCTCTCGGTTATACGCAGTCTGGTCTCACGCATATGATGAATTCCCTTGAGGCAGACCTTGGTCTGACGCTTTTGGTACGAAGCAAACTCGGCGTACATATTTCTCCTGCAGGCAGGGAGCTTCTCCCTCATCTGCAGGCTTTGTCCGATGCTTCCGATACGTTGGACCATGCCGCGGAAGCTTTGCGGGAGAGGACCTTCAAAACCATACGCATCGGTTCCTACTCTTCGGTTGCCCGTCACTGGCTTCCTTCCATTCTCTCTGCCTACAAGTTTTCCAGCCCGGAGACAGGAACTTCTCTTTCCATGCAGAACATTGCCGAACAATACAGCGCCGTAAAAAATGACGAACTGGACTGTGCCATCGTAAGCTATCAGGAAGACCTGATGAACGGTCTCACCTGGTTTCCGCTGCGGGATGATGAACTCGTCGCGATTCTTCCCGGTACCTACTCGCTGGACGAAGGTCCCTTCCCTGTAGAATATTTTGCAGGGATGGAGTTTCTGATGCCGTCTGGTGGTTTTGATATGGACATTATGCCTGTTTTTCAAAACCTTTCCGCTTCGCAAATGCCCGTTTTCCGCTATACTAATATGGAAGATGCCGCCATCATCTCCATGGTTTCTCACGGGCTTGGCGTCAGTATTCTTTCCCACCTGATTATGCAGGGGAACAAGGAGCCTCTCGCCGTTGTTCCTCTGAAGCCGTCCTCTTTTCGGCGCATCGGAATCATAGTCCGCGAAAAACGCCAGAATGAAAAAGCAATCTGCAATTTCATTGCCTGTGCCCGCAATACACTTCGGCAGTTGTAAGCCAATCTCCCTGCCGGCATTGTTCTCCCTCTGATCCCTGTTTTCCCGTTTGTCAATAATGCCTGCCGATCGGCTTCTGCGATTAGCCGGCAGTCAGCTTCAGCGACTATCACCCAGTCAATTATAAAAAAACAGTTGACATGACGGTTTTATCTGTGGTATAATCCCAAGGCTGATAAGGGAATGGCCGTGCGGGTGTAGTTCAATGGTAGAACACCAGCCTTCCAAGCTGGATACGTGGGTTCGATTCCCATCACCCGCTCC
>CACYCV010000330.1 GCA_902772955.1 uncultured Ruminococcus sp. | reverse complement strand
CCCTGATAGGTGTATTGATAGATAGGAGTGCGGGTGGTTGTGCTGCGGCCGTGAGAGCGGGTGTGGGATATGGCAAAATCAATAATGGTGGCGGTCACCTGGTCGGTGCATCTTCGCTTCAGGGAAATATTGGCATAGAAGGAGCCAAAGGAAATCCCGAAGCCCGCAAAGAAAAAGACGTGCATCAGTGTATGGGCAGCAATGTGCTTGGTCATTACCTGGAACAGGGCGGGATTCTTCATTCGCAGCCATGCAAGGCCGCCGATGAACAGGGCATCTGCCAAAAAAACAGCACCATACATAGCTTGCGGTTCTGATGCTTGCTGACAAAGAATACAATCGATCCCAGAACCAACTGAAAAACAAAGGGCATGATGCACCAGATTTCTCCGATATTCCACAGCCAGATCATGCCCCCGCTGACAGCAGCAGCCCACAAAAACAGCAGGGCAAAATCTCCCCGGGCAAAGGTCAGCTTGGAGGTGTGCTTCTTGGGATGGTTTTCGTCCCGCATGATCGGTTCAGAGGGGTCCTCCTGCCGGCCAAAATCACTGTACCGCATAGGCTGTCCTACAGAGTTGTTTCCGCCGAAACCGTTTTGCTGTCCGAAGCCGTTGTTGTTCCTGGGCTGTCCGCCGAAACCGTTTCGCTGCCCGTAGCTGTTGTTGTTCATGGACTGACCGCCGAAACCGTTTCGCTGTCCGAAGCTATTGTTATTCATGGGCTGCCCGCCGAAACCGTTTTGCTGCCCGTAGCTGTTGTTGTTCATGGACTGACCGCCGAAACCGTTTTGCTGTCCGTAGCTATTGTTATTCATGGGCTGCCCGCCGAAACCGTTTCGCTGTCCGAAGCTATTGTTATTCATGGGCTGCCCGCCGAAACCGTTTCGCTGTCCGAAGCTGTTGTTGTTCATGGGCTGCCCGCCGAAACCGTTTTGCTGCCCGTAGCTGTTGTTGTTCATGGACTGACCGCCGAAACTGCTTCCGCCGAAGGAAACATCGTCAAAATTGTTATTTTCTTCAAAAACAGGGTGTTCCGGTTCATCGGCAAAGCCGGTTTCTCCAAGCCATCCGTTCGTACCGTTAAAGTCAAAGTCGTTGTTTTCGTCTTTGTAGGGTGCCATCAGGATTCACCTCATCTGATTGAAATTCTCCCGTTTCGGGAGTGTTTATTTCCCTCATTATAGCACGAAACCGGAAAGGATACAATGCGCCGCAGAAAAAAAAGAAAAAAACAGGAAAGGATTCTTTCAAGAAAATGCAAAAGAAACTGATAACAGAAAGAAACGAAACTTACCTCTTCTTTTAAAGGGCAGAAAGAAATCAAAACCGTGATTTTTTATGGTGCGCCGGATAGGATGTTTTGTTCGCTGCTCCGCAGCATAAAATAAAAAGGAAACTGTCTCACAAATCAATCATAAGCGGAGATGCTTTTGCCTCCGGAAAGAGAAAGTGCTTGTTCACAAAGGTGTTGAAAACATAAAGAAAGCCAGGAATAAATTTCTAATTTTCCCAGTGTTTTCCAATGATTTTGAAAAAATTAATAATTATTATTTATTTAATCATGAATAAGCAGGAAAGGAACCAATTGGTACAAAAATAACTTGACAGCCATTTTGGAAGGGATTATAATAGGAGTCGTATGTCAAAATGGCAGCGGGGTCAGCGGCGGCTCCGCTTTTATGGAAAACAGTGACTAAGGGGATAAAGTGACATGATGCTTTTCAACTCTCGTGTAACAGATTATCGTAATCCGACGGGGGCGGTACCCTTCGGGACCAACATTCATTTCAGGATCATTCTGCCCAGAAATCTCAAATGCTCCGGTGCAGTGCTTGCCGTAAAGGACGATTTGTACGGCGATTCACTGATCAACGGAATGTTCTGGGCGGGGATGTCCGGAGATGACCATGAAATCTGGGAATGCGATCTGAAGGTAGATCGGGTAGGCTTATATTGGTATCATTTCGGACTGGACACCTGCTATGGCAGGCGCTATATCATGAAGGGCTACGGCGGAGAAGGTTATCTGTCCATGAGTGAAAACGAACCCCGTTTTCAGCTTACCTGCTATGACAACAATTTTGAAACCCCCTCCTGGCTGCCCGGCGGTATTATGTATCAGATTTTTCCGGACCGGTTCTTTTTTTCCGGGACCCCAAAGACCGGAGTTTATCCCGACAAGAAGATTCATACGGAGTGGGACTGTCTTCCGGACTGGCGCCCCAATGAATTCGGCATGATTACCAACTCGGACTTTTTTCAGGGAGATCTGAAGGGAATCACCATGAAGCTGCCCTATCTGCAGGAGCTGGGTGTGACCTGCATCTATCTGAACCCGATTTTTGAGGCTTATTCCAATCACCGGTATGATACCGGCGATTATGAAAAAATCGATCCCATTCTGGGAACGGAAAAGGACTTCCGGGAGCTGTGCCGGAAGGCAAAAAAATGCGGCATCCGGGTAATCAATGACGGTGTATTCAGTCACACGGGCAGCGACAGCAAATATTTCAACCGGGAGCACCGCTATCCGGGAAACGGTGCCTATAATTCCAAGGAATCCCCTTATTATACCTGGTATAAATTTCTGGAATGGCCTAATATCTACAATTCCTGGTGGGGCTTTGACACCCTGCCGGAGGTAGAGGAGCTGTCCGTTTCCTTCAATGAATATATCAACGGCGAAAACGGAATCATCCGCAAATGGATCCGCTGCGGCAACAGCGGCTGGCGTCTGGATGTGGCGGATGAGCTGCCGGACGAATTTATTGAATATATTCGTGAAGCCGTCAAGACGGAAAATCCCGAAGCCCTGCTGTTGGGCGAGGTGTGGGAGGATGCCTCCAACAAAGAGAGCTATGGTTCCCGCAGACGGTTCCTGTACGGCAAGGAGCTGGACAGCGTGATGAATTATCCTTTCCGGGATGCGATTCTGGGCTTTCTGGACTGCGGTGACGGCAGGGATATGCTGGAAATTGTCCTGAACATCCTGGAAAACTATCCCCGGCCGGTAATCCGTTCCCTGATGAACCTGTTGGGCACACATGACACTGAGCGTGTCATTACCCTGCTGGCGGGAGAGCGTCAGCACGGACGAGGCAGAGAATGGCAGGCAGCCACGAAGCTCAGTCCGGAGCAGCGGGAATACGGTCTGCGCCGGATGCGGGTGGCCAGCGGCATTCTTTACACCCTTCCGGGGGTTCCCTGCATTTACTACGGTGATGAAGCAGGTGTAGAGGGCTATAAGGATCCCTTCAACCGTGCCACCTTCCCCTGGGGAAGAGAGGACAAGGATTTGCTGCAGTGGTACCGTGATCTTGGCCGGATGCGACACCAGTGTTCCAGTCTGGTAGACGGTGATCTGCTCAACTACGGTTCCACCGGCAGAACCATGGCTTATATCCGGCAGGACGACAAGGAAAAGCTGCTGTGTGTTTTCAATGCGGCAGACTACACAATTCATTTCCGGGTTCCCGATGAATTTGTCGGCGGCATGACCTTTATGGACACACACCTGGACGGCAATGATCTGACCATTCCCCGTGACAGCTGTGCATTTGTGCGGATCGAGCGTTCCGCTGTTCCGTTTGGTGCCGAACTGAATCCAGATGAGGAAATTGAAGATATCTTAGCCACCGACTAACGGAGTGCCACCGGTGTGCGCCCGTAGGAAGTGCCCTTGGGGTATGACCCCGCAGGACGATTCGCGGCGCGTGACCGCGCGGGACGATTCGCGGCGGAGTGCCTCCGCTGTCAATTCGCGTGCGCGTGACCGCGCGGGACGATTCGCGCCTTGCTCCACTCCGTTCCGCTCGGTT
>CACYCV010000329.1 GCA_902772955.1 uncultured Ruminococcus sp. | reverse complement strand
TGCCTGAAAAGGGGCATTTGTGCAGGGAACACTAAATATTTCAAGTTGCTGATAAGGCAAATTGGATCATTCAAGCAAAAACCAGGTCATCGGGAGAGGAATATACCGATAATCCTCCGTGACGCGCAGATCACCTTTTGTCAGGATAATCCCTTTCCCCGTCTGTTTTTTATAGGTTTGGCAATAATAGTCCAGAGAAGGATGCGTCTTCCGATTGCCACTCTTCACTTCCAACGGGATCACTTTTCCATTCACCACAATCAGGAAATCAACCTCATATTTTTTCGTTCCAGCCTCATGGCTGACTGTCTTTTCATAGAAACGTAACGGTACATCGGAAACAGACAACGCCTGCGCCACCAGGTTTTCCGTCATCATTCCCTGGTTCACGGACAGGCTGCCTTTCATGAAGGATTTATACAAATCGCTTTTCAGGTAATTCGTTCCGGCAGCCATGGTCAGCAGAAGGCCTGTATCACCCATGTAGCATTTCAGCTTGGAGGGCTGCACGGTAAATTCTCCAAAAACATCGGGCTGGTCGGTGCCGACGCAAAGGGAGCCCACCATGGAATCATCAATCCAGCGGATGGCGTCCTTGTAACTGGAAAAACGGTCGCCTTCTCCCAGGGAGGAGTATTTGATCTTTTTATCGTGATGGGCCAGCTGCGAAGGAATGGTATCGAAAATCGCCTTTGCTTCCGCCACATACCCCTCGGCATACTTGGCAATGTCTTCACGGTACAGCTTGATGATGCCGCGCTTGACGCGTTCCACCCGGTCAATGTTTCCAGAGGCAGCGTACTCTGCAACTGCCTGGGGCATGCCACCCACCAGCATATATCCCCGCAATTTGTCCATCATGGGCTTGAGCATATTACCCAGGGGACGGTTGGCCTGATACGCTTCACGCAGGAATGGCACGGTCACCGTATCTGACAGTGCGGAAAGATATTCTTCAAAGTCCAGCGGATGAAGAAACATCTCTTCTTCCTCAGAAGGAATCACGATATCCTTCACGTTTTTGTTGATAGAAATCAGGGAGCCGGTCTCGATATAATCGTACCGCCCATCCGCTACCAGATACTTGATCAGCTCTCTGGCCTTGGGGTATTTCTGGATCTCGTCAAAGATAAAAACGGACTTCCTTTCAGTCAGCGCCGTTCCATACAAAACGGAAAGCTGGTTGAAAAACTCGTTCAGGTTCTGGCGGTTGCCGTACTTTTCAAAGATCGCTTTTGTCCCGGCCAGTGGGCTGGCAAAATCGATCAGGATATAGCTGGCGTATTCTTTCTTCGCAAAGGTTTCCGCCAAATAGCTTTTGCCGACCCGGCGGGCACCTTTGATGAGAATTGCTTTGGATGAAGGCGCGGCGTTTTTCCACTGCAGAAGCTGGCTGTACGCTTTTCTCTGAATATCCATTCTGAGACCTCCAAATATTGAAAATACAAGGGATCACGGATATTATGATACAAAAATCAGAATATGATGTCAAGGCTGTAGAAACAAATTTTTGATAATAAATTAAATGAAAAATCAACAAATTTTTGAATATAAAAAAACGCAACTTATGCATTATGATTAGCCGGTTGATCTTCATTCTGGGCATCGTTTCATTTTTGAGGGTTCAATGTGATATGTCTCCATTGCTTGTTTCAGTACTTCAGGGTATTCTGATTTGCTGTATGCTGATGAGATCAGTTTAAAGCTGTCCGTACTGCAGCATATAGACAACAGCACCGCAAAATTTTTCCTGCTTCATACGCTTCTCTCTTTCTTTGTCATATCGCCATTCTTGATCAGAGAATGACTATGCCTTGAATCAACGTTTCAATATGTCGCGAGGAAGAAAGATAGATACTCATTTCCATTGCCAGTTCGCAGATCGGCTTCTGGAACATAATCTCGGTTTTTCCGTTTTTTTGGTTAGCGGAAACCTGTCGGCACACTGCTCCGGTACAATATCCGTTCCTGTCAATCGTTCCTCTGGTGCCCTAACGCGGGATTTTGATCAGGTCGTTGTTGTCCGGCAGACAGAGTCGGCCTTCGCTGGGGTTCATTGGCTGCATTCGTTCTTTATATCTGACCAGATTACATTCCAACAGATTTTGATC
>CACYCV010000328.1 GCA_902772955.1 uncultured Ruminococcus sp. | reverse complement strand
TAGCTCAGTCGGTAGAGCGCATCCTTGGTAAGGATGAGGTCCCCAGTTCAAATCTGGGTAGCAGCTCCAACTTTTGAGACTCAAAACATTACGTTTTGGGTCTTTTTTTATTTTGTTTTTGTATTTTTGAGGCAAATAGGTGTTCCGAGTGTTGACTGCATCCGAACGTTGGAGGCAGAAAACTACAGCAAAAACTACAGTTTTGCATGCAAAAAATACCACCAGCTCATTAAACTGGCGGTATTTTTTGCTTATGAGAGGATTATTCCTCGGATATTTCCTCATCAAGTCCGAATTCTTTCAGGTACTTATGAACGACCGCTTCAAGCTGAGGGTCCTTTTTATAGGGGATAAGACCGTCTACCCATCTACAGAAAAAATCATAACTGTATTCTGCCATAATAGGTGGTACTCCTAATTCAAGGCCGGAAAAGGAGAACCCTCCGTATCGTTTGCGCCCTGTAGATCTCTCAAATTCAACCACAACGAAAATATCATCGGTATTATCGTAGTATCCGTTGGTGTACAAAATCTTCATTGTTCGGTACCAGTCCTGTATAAGATGCTGTGAAGCGCTTCAGAAGCCTTCCTACGGCTTTCTTCGTCACTGTGGGTATACATCCTCAGTGTGACGGCTTTATCGCTGTGCCCGAGCAATTCTGAGACGGACGCAATGTCTATCCCGTTTACAATAGCGAGAGAAGCAAAGGTGTGTCTCAAAATATGAGGGTGCAGGTTTTCGATACCATATTTTTTGCCGACCTCTGCAAAATATCTGGTGGCCGTTTGTGGGGACATCACTTTATCGCTTTTGGTCTGGGTAAAAACATAATGAGGACTTTCCGATGCAATTGAAACGACTTGTTCGGCTTTCCACCGCTTCATAAGAGCAATGGTTTTGGGGGAAACGTATACGGTATGAGCTTTGCCGTTTTTCGTGCTGTTCTCAATGATTCCGGTCTCCTTGGTGTAAGTTAAGGAGCGGTGGACATTGATTGCACCGGAAGACTTATCAAGGTTTTCCCAGTTGTCGATATCCTCCCAGTGGATAGCAAACGCCTCGGATCGACGTAATCCCGTATCAAGCAGAAGATAGAAGTACAACTGCCATTTGAGCGGTTCGGCTTTAATACAAGACAGAATATAGGAAACTTCTTCGGCGGTGTAGGTTTTGACCTCACCGTCTTCTTTTTTATCCTTTGACTGTTTTGGGCGGTTGACCTTATCCATGGGATTCCTGTCAATCACGTCTGACATATACGCGGATTTGAAGAGTCCCTGGGTCACGGTGTACACCTTCACGGCGGTAGAATGTGCCTTATCCTTGGACACCTTCAGAAGCATCTTATTAATATCAGCACTTGTTACTTCTGGAAGCTTCAAATCGCCAAAACTGGGATAGATATAGTTCTCGAGGAAACGCTGATAATTGTCGATGGTATTAGCAGAAGCTCTTATACGAAGCTCTGGCATGAAGACAGATTCACCATACTGATGAACGGTTCTGACCGCCGCTGCTGCCGCTTCAGCTTTTTTCTTTTCCAGTTTGATTTCCTTCTTCGTCTTCGCTTTTCCGCTGAGGACGTCAGCTTCAAACTGAGCTGCAAACGAATTGACGGCTTTCAGAGTGTTCTTTGCGTTTAATCCTTCAGGGGGAGTAAAGCGCTTGGTAACTGTTTTTCCGTCGGATTTCCGATAGACACGGATTTCATAATACCGCAGTCCGGTTTTAGGATTCGTTTTTTCAACATAACTTGCCATTAATCATCACTCACTTTCTTGCCGTCCTGATATAACGTCATGTCGATTTTGTACTTCCATTCTGTTAAACCGTCAGCGCTAGATATCGAAGGATCTGCGTATTGTAAAAGCATACTCTCAACATAAGAGGAAGTATTCCGGAACAATTGCTCTATTTTATCCCAAGGAACAAAAAAAGAAGAATGGCCACGGGATACTTCACATAGAAATTGATTGCTGTCTGCAGACTCTAAGAACCGTGCTGAATACTTCAAGCTTGATAAAAGGAGGGTGGTAACTTCGGAAAGGGTAATAGGATTATCACAAATGATATCCTTAACAGAACGTCCAGAGCGAATCGCTTGCAAAGCGTTCCACCATGCAGATGATTCAATTTCCGCACGCTCTTTTTCATCTCTGTACTGAATACGACCGATTAGCCATTCCGGATACACTTCAAGCACCTGTGCTAAATATTTAAGTTTTCCGCTGTACTCATTGGAGGTTTCGTCATAGGTGAAAAACTTATCCGGAAATCTTCCTTTTTCATAATTGATGATGGTCTGATTTGACATGGAGATATGTACCCCATCCGAATAAGCTAGATCCACTACTTCCTCTCCAAGTTTTTTTTGTGTCATTCCTTTGTTTATTCTTTGCTCTCTGATGCGTTCTGCACAGATTGTTCTCTGTTCATGGGTCATAATTGATATTTCTCCATATATAAAAAATAAATTTGTTTCTTATATACCACGAAATTGTATAGAAACTATAATTATAATACTACTTTTCAGATGAAGTAGCAACAATAATTCGATATAATCTGTCGAAATATCTAAAAATGAGGTGATTTTGCTTTGAAACCAAACTCTGATGTTAGAACGCTTGCGCGTGATAACAGCGTGTTCCTTTGGGAAATCGGAAAACGAATCGGTAAAAGTGAGCAAACCATTGTCAAATGGTTGCGAGATGAACCACTACCGATAAGCCGAAAAACCTTACTTGTTACTGCAATCAACGAGATTGCAGCGGAAAAAAGAAAGGAGTCGATACATGATTAAATTCGATCTTCAGTTTTTCGCATCTGCAAAATGTGTAGATTGTACTGAGTTGAGACCATCAACCAGGGACGACATTGTTGCGATGTCAGCACAATGCGCGGGTGCAATGGGATTATCAAGAAGTGAGTACCACGAATTCATGGTGTTCCTTCTGGAGAATTCCACAGTTTTGACCGATAAGGTTTTTGACTTTATCGCAGATACCACAACAGAAGCAATGAAGGTGTTTCGTAATGAGAAAGAACGCTACTCCGAAAAACCTTGACGCACCGTTCCTTAAAATTGACGACGCGGCATATGTGACAGGGCTTTCCAGAAATGCTCTCCGGACAGGATGCAAGGATGGAAGCGTGCCGCATACAAAAGTCGGAAACACGTATTTCGTGAACATCCCCGCTTTGTTAAAGCAACTAGGTGTTCCTGATGCGGACAGCCTATATAACAACTTAAAAGGCGGTGCGTAAAATGGGCGAAAAAATAACATTTTATAAAGACCAGTGGTCTTTCGTTCAGGAACTGAGCAACGAAGAAGCGGGGATGTTGCTCAAAGCGGCGTTCGAGTATTCGTTGGGTGTTCCAACGGAAACGATAGTGGAAACCTATTTGAAGAATTGCGACAGGTTCCTAATGTCTGCTTGGCATCAGACGAAGGAAAAGCTTGATTTCAATATGAAAAAGGAGCTTGAACGGAGTCAGAAAGCCCAGATGGCTAATAAAGTACGATGGGATAAAACCCGTGCTTCAAAGAAATCCGAATGTTCTGGTAGGAATCCGAACGCATCCGAACGGATAAATTGGGATTCGAATGCATCCAGACGGATTGGTGGGGATCCGAACGCAGATTTGAGTATCCCTACTAATAACATATTACATACCACTAATAACAAAAAGCATGCTGTAGGCAAAAACGGAAAAACGTTCCGAATCCTTGATGATGGTGTTGCATACCATTGGGATGACAACAGCCCCGTAAAGGATGGTGAGAGTGTTGGATAAAACGTTTCTAAACTATGAGTCCTTCATAGTGGGACGGTTATGCCAAGACGGAGGCCAAATCTTTGGGGATGTGTTTTCCAACCTCACAGAGGATGATTTTCAGTTACAGGATGCGAAGGCAGTTTTTAAAGCATGCCACGCACTGACCATGCAACAAATGGAAATCAATCCGGTCGCTATCGTGGAGCAGACAAAGCTTCAAGGGCATGAAGTGTCCACAACGTTTATCAAAGAGTGTATCAATACATCTCCAACGAATAACAACGTTGTGCTGTACGCTCAGAAGATCCATGAGAAGGCAGAAGAGACCCGTCTGCGTGCTTTGTTAAGTGCTGTAGTCGACGGCTTAGCTTCCGAAAGCATTACGCTGGATGAAGCGAGAGCTGATACAGAGGAGGCACTTTCCAAAATCACATATTCCGACGAAGGGATTGTATCCGCTGATATTGCATTACAATCTGCTCTCCAAGATATGGAAGACCGTGCGAGCGGGAAGATAACCACGATATCAACGGGTTACCCTAGTATAGATCGGTATTTCAGCGGAGGGCTGGAAAACGGTGCTCTATACATTATCGGTGCCAGACCCGCATGCGGGAAAAGTACACTGGCAATGAACCTTGCCAATCACATAGCGTTACAAAATCGGAGGGTGCTGTTCGTGTCACTTGAGATGACGAAGGAACAGCTTTCTCGAATTCGCCTGCAGATGGTCGGATACATCAATCATGATGACTTGTTTTACGCAAAGTCAGAAGATGTGCAGGCAAAAATACAGCAGGCTTCTGAAGTGATTCGGAAGTATCCGGTGGACTTTAATAAAGCCCAATACCTGACGGTGAGTTATATCAGCAAGCTTTGTAGGAGTCGGCGCTACGATGTTGTAATAATCGACTATTTGCAGCTTGTTACACCGAAAGGGGGGAAGACCCGATACGAGGAGGTCACAAGAATCTCCAGAGGTCTAAAAGGACTTGCATTACAGCAGAACATACCCGTTATATGCCTGTCACAACTGAACAGAGGTTCAGCTTTGGACAGACCGAAAATAAGTGACCTCCGTGACTCCGGAGCTATCGAACAGGATGCTGACGCAGTAATGCTCCTGTACCTGAGCGAAAGAGCGAATGTGACGGAAAACCGTCCGTCCACACTGGAGGTCAGTATCGCAAAGAATCGGTACGGTGGTATAGGAACAGTTGAGCTCGATTTTTACATGAAGAGTCGAGTCATTAAAGACCGATCCATCGTAAGGTGAAAGGTGGTGAAGCGATGACCGCAATCAAAAAGGAGATTTATGCGCTTTTGTATGATGCTCCTACGATAGGCGGAAAGCCTTATGCAAAAAAAGACTACACTCAGACGCGGTTATATCAAATAGCGGTTGCCTTGGTAGATAAAGCCGTAAAAGGTGACGTTGAGGCAATCCGTCTGATAGTCGATATTTTAAATGAAAACGGCTGATTAACCGCGTTTTTTGCAACAAATAATCCCGCTTTCCCTTGGTATTAAAGGGTTTAGCGGGATAGACCCCATAATAAAGGAACAGTATCCGATGAAAGAAACAAAATCCAACGAGACTCGGGCGTACGCTGACATGGATATAACCTGTGTCACTTGCGGCGAACTCTTCACTTACACATCGGAGGAGCAGCGGAGATACGAGATGCGAGGACTGGAAGTGCCGAAGCGCTGTCCAAGATGTAGGACTTTGAAGCGTGAAGCATATATGAGGCAGAAAGCAACCTGTATCCAGTGTTACCGTGAATTTGATGTACGTACCCGTTTCGTCAATCAGAATACGATTCTTGTTTGCGACTCCTGTAAGAGTGCAATGCTTTTGGAATCGAAAAAAATAAACGCCGAAGTATATGGCGAAGTTTTACGAAAGGTTGGTTTTTACCATGACAAATCTTAATGACGTTTCCATCGAGGAGCTTCAGGCTGAGATCGAAAGGCGGAAGTTGAGTGAGACCCCAACTGAAAATCTGCTTCGGGCGATGTACGAGAAGCTTGATGCCATCCAAAAACAGCAGAATGAAAAGCCGCTCACAAAGGCTGATATCCTTGCGGTAAAGGATACCACAGAACGGCAAAAACTTATGGCGGAGCATCTTGATTTATTCCGCTGACATCAACAGCCACGGGAGCGCAAAAATGCGCTCTTGGTGGCATTTTCACATTTTACTCAAAGGAGACCCACTATTATGAATAAAAACACGTATACACGCATCGACGACGAAATCAACGCGATCCTAAAGAAGGCAGATGCCGAGATTTCGGAACTCGAATCACAAATCGAGACCCTTTATGGCCGCAAGGACGCCTGCGACGCAGAAATGAAGAAGGCAACGGAAACCGGAGAAGAACAGACATATAAAGAAAGTTTTGCAACTCACAAGTACCTAGTTGACCGCATTTCAGTTTTGGAGAAAAAGCGGGAAGACCTTGAGCAGCATGCGCTGATTACAGTACCGCAATGGAACGAGTATCACGCCGATATTTTGAGAGAGTACCTTTCTAATAGGCAAGCTCATCTGCTTGCCATGAAAGAAGCGTGGAGCACGTTTTGGAAGCATGCGAGGGAGATGCAAAGTGATTGTAACAGGGTCAACTATCTTCTGAATTACATCCATGACGATATCCTAAGAGATGATTTTGATGGGTGGAGAAATACCGTGCCGGAACCGTCAAAAAATCAGAGGACATTTAAAAAAGCCAGTTGCGAGAACTGGAATCAATTATATGCAGACCTACATGAAATCGTCGGGCTGACGGCTGCCATAACAAGCGTGATGAGCATCGACGACGATAAGCAGATTGTGGATTGAGGCGATACCCGTGCGTATTAATAACTGGTGGTCTGCGTCCGACCACTCAAAGAAAAGGAGCTTAAACTATGCACAGACTTAAAAATCCCGTAGATGTTCGGCGATTCCTTCAGCGTGTTATAAATGAAACGTATGAGGGGAAACTTGATGCTAAGGTCGCTAACTCGATATACAGTGGATGTAACGTCCTCCTGTCCAGCTTCCGGACGGATGAGCAAGAAAAGCGGCTTGCGGATATCGAGAAAATGCTTCCATCAGATAAGGAAGCAATAATCGATGGTCGTACCGCCCGAATTGAAGAGGCGGAAAGAATCGTCCGTCAGACCCTTCCCACAAGAGAACTTGATGGGTTTATAAAAAGGAGCGTGTCGTGAGCACCTTTAGCAAACGGTTGGACAAAATCGAGAAGCGGCTCATTATGAAGTCGACTCAGAAAAGTGTCCTAGAGACTGTAAACGAAATGGATGCTTACTTTGAAGCAATCAAGCGGGTGGAAGAGGCACTTCCGGATGAGGAAAGGCACCTGAGAGCTGAAATCAGCGAGGAAGCTGGTAGGATTACCGTCGATGCATCAGAGCGTGCAGGAATCGAAGACAGCCTAACAGAGATGATTTATTATCTCCGGAACAAGCCCAAAATCGAGGAACAGATCCTACAAGAACACGGGCTGAAAACTGTCGATGAATTAATTGAAGAAAACAAAACCGATGCCATTTAACATAGGTGTGAGAAAAACCGCCAGTATTAAAACTGACGGTTTTTCTTTATGTTGCGTTGCTTAGCCATCCACGGTCTGCAATAGTAGAAATAAAATAGGACGTTTAAATCTTCCTCTACGGAAATCGCAGTATCCATATCTACAATAGTAGAAATTTAATAGGACGTTTAAATCCAATGCGTTCGCGTGGATGTTTAAATAATCTACAATAGTAGAAATTAAAAAGGACGGTTAAATTGGAGAACACTTAAAAAGCCTAGTCGATCTACGATAGTAGAAATTAATTAGGGCTTAATAATAAGGTGGTTCCATTGTACTCACAATCTACAACAGTAGAGATTAAAAAGGACCAATATAATGCGACTCGCACATTTGTTTTACCTCCTATCTACAATAGTAGAAATTAAATAAGAGGGTTAAATCTTCCATCCATCCTCGCACTGAAACCAATCTACAATAGTAGAAATTAATAGGACGTTTAAATAGAGAGACCCTTAGAGAGACCCTTGGACAATCTACAATAGTAGAAATTCCAAAATCTGTTGATTGTGTGCGATCTACAATAGTAGAAATTAAATTGGACGTTTAAATAGTCCGGTCCGAATATTATCCGCCTTGATCTACAATAGTAGAAATTAAATAAGACGTTTAAATTATCATCCAAATCCTGTTATTAAATTAATCTACGATAGTAGAAATTAAATAGGACGTTTAAATGACTAAGCCTATGGATGATTACTACTTATCTACAATAGTAGAAATTGAATAAGACCATCTTCAATTCTGTACGAAGGAAAGCCATTCACGATTACTGATTGCAGTAGTCCAATCCTTCATTGTTTCTGCATCGTCTATTTGCTTTGCAACCATCAATCCCTTGCGAGCGATATTATAAGCCCCGTTTGCATCAGCATCCTGAGGCAACGCCTTATGATGTAATGCCACATCCTCACTATTGAAGAACACTCCGGTATCGTCTGCCACAGGCGAAAGAATAAAGTCCTTTCCATCTTCCGGACAGGAATATCTCATAGCAAGTGTAATCCTAAGATTTTTTATAAGTGACGTGTAAAAAGCTGCAGTATCTTTACTCACGATTCCGGGAACCAGATTTTCTTCTGACTCCCAAACAATATCATATGTCGTAAACAGTTTTTTAAGGGATTCTGTGACATTCCATTTTTCATATCCACCACGATTATTATTTAACCTCGGATTGTAGCTGTACCGTAAGTCTCCTTCTGTACACACAGTCCACTTGGTCTTGGTTCCGTCTGCCTTCTGTGTGAAGTTGTCATAATCGAACTCGAACTCAAACCGATTATGTTCTTTGTTATATGAAATCCTATCAAACTTTTCAAAGAAGGAGTGTGCCTCCGTGATGTTTTTATATTTTGGTTTAAGAAGATCTACAAAACCGGTAACAGGATCAATCTTGCTCGTATTCCATGCAGGTACATAGAAGATGACTCCTGACTGCTTCCTCAGTTCTCGGAAACTTCTGAATTCCTCTGTAAGCTGAAGAGCATGATACAGCCCGCCGGGTTTATCCTCGGGGAAATCTTTAAAAACTAGATAGTTTAGTTTCTGAATTAGCTGTTTCTCGAAATTCTGGTATACCTGTTTTTCAACCTTTACGCGGCTTCTTTTAAATCCGCTGTTCAGATCTTCCATGACCACGATAGCACCGTACTCAACGACAAGTTTTGCAATATGATGTACTACTTGGCTGAGATAGCCGGATTTGAGTTCCTTTATGTTTTCTATCGTTCCCCAGTTCTCACGGGCATTTTCACGCTGTTTCTCTTTTGCGTCTAAGAGCTCTCTGTAAGGTGTTTGAAACTGAATTCTATGGTTTTGGGCATCCGTATACTCTCCAGTAATCGTATTCAGAGAGTACTGGATTAGTTCACCCGATTTATCGCGAACAACATCTCCGTTCCGATCAATCATGGAGATATAAAGCAGGTGTCGTTCTCCGCGATCGATGCCGATAATCTTCAGGTCGGGATTATTCTTGATGTATTCACACACCTTTTCGTTAATTCTGGTGGCTCCTGCGCTTTTGAAATTCATAGTGATAGGCACATGGAACTGAAACTTATCCACGGTATACCGTCGATCTTTTTCAATTGCATAAGGGAAAGTGCTGGAGTCTCCACCGCGAAGTGGATTTTTGGAAGTGATAGGTACATTTGCAGGATGAACGACCTTGTCTTTATCATCAATGGATCTTTTGCGGTAGAAGACCTCTGCTTCTCCGTTCAGTTTATACACGACATCGGCCAAGTTTTCTTCATCAAAAAGAGCTTTCCAATACATGGTATGGAGATTTGGCTTTCCTTTGCTGAATTCAGAAAAATCCTTATTGTATATCTGGAATAAATACAGCCGTCCTTCTTTTACCAACTGATCGATTCGGTCTTTTGCTATTGACCGAAAAGATAACTTATACCCCTGGTCACTAACCTCACGATAAAATTCGCTGATGTCCTGATATGTTTCTGTATCCGAGAACTGAAAATCAAATTGCTTCCAGTCAGGATGCTTTCCAATGGATTGCTTAAAAAAGTCAATAAACTTGTGGCAGTCGTCCAAATCAAACTGCGGTCCCTTCTTGAAGGTTTCTCTTTCCCGAATGGAAAGGATATCATCACTAGGTGCAAACTCCTCAATTCTGGATTTTGAGAAAAACACCTTGGGGAGCATCTTGTTGGGGCCAGGAAGAAGTTTATATTGCATCTTTTCGAAGCAATCGCTCTCATGGCACTCCTCAAGTTCTTCAAAAACCTTGTTGTCAGATTTCAACATGATACCAAGATAGTACTTTCCATCTTTCCGAAGAATCACTCCAAGGTTATCCCGCTCCTTGTTGACATCCCAACCGTTCAGCAACGTACTGCAGTCAAAATTCAGTTTGACTTTTTCTGTGCTGTACGGTTTTTTCGTTACAAAGTTTCGTACCTTGTCATACATCTTTGATACGTTCTGGTACTGTTCAAACAGTGGTGAAAAAGTACCGTAGAATATAGTATCCTTCATAACACTGGCATCCGGACGGACATATAAAGGCTTAATGTAGTGAAGGAGCGCAACCATCGAATCTAACAGGCCTTTAAGCAGTTCCTTATCGTCGCTTGTCAGCCGATAATCTTCCGAGTGATTCACTTTTAGTAGTGCCTCTGCTGCCTCATGCGCTTGTGCGATATCTGCAATGTATCCATCCAGACGGTCTTGTGAATAATACATACCAAGCACATTTTCTACTGCATGGTCGATATCCGAGTCAAATGCAGACCTATCGACAGTGTTCCAGTACATTGCTATTGCTTCATGTATCACTGCTACTGAAAGGTAGTCTGAACCACTCACAAACCCATGTTTCTGTTTTTCTAGTTTTTCTAATGCGGCTTCTGTTTTTGCCTTCTCATATTTTGAGGGGAATTGCGGATCTATGACCACTTCATAGTAATGTCCCAGAGCGGATTTGATAAACAATGGGTCATTAAACAACTCTTTGGAGATCTTGTTGATTGAGTTATCGTTTCGGAGATATATCTGTTCAGTTTCTCGGTCGGGAAGATCCTTAATGATGTTCCTTAAAGAGTCAAAATATACATCTCCATTTTCGTCCGGTTCAAGATACTCGTGTGCCATTTCTCCAAGTGCTTCGAGAAGTTCTTCCGCACTCTCAAAGGATTCTGGTAGCCATGACGATGACTCTCTGTCGGAAAGGATCTGTTTGAATAGCATTTCCATCTTCGGAAGACGGGCGGTTTTATTCTGCTGATTGTACAGATTGATGTGTTCATTGATGCCTTTGTGTTTCGTATTACCCTCTGAGAAACCTCCGATTATTGTGTTGTAAGCATCAATTTGATCCTGCGTTAAAAGGTTATTATAGTTCTGCAGAGAAAAGACTTCTTCCAAAGATGAGACATGTATCCACGGTTCCATCTCTTCGTAAACCTTTTCCATCTCTTCTCGCAAACCACTACCCATGATTTTCTGGAATACGGAAATATTGTTAAGATGTTTAGGCAAGTTTTCATCAATCAGACGGTAAGCCACTGCTGATGCCTTAGGCTCATCCGTATACATATTCATCCTGTTCTGGTTGTACCCTGTGAAATACGTTGTAAAATTCTTGAAATCTGCATCATAAAACAACGACGGGTCATTATGTTCTATCCAGCCTTCCAGTCGTTTCTGAATTAGTTCCTTTTTGTCCAAAATACTGAAATCTTCATTGATCTTGAAATAATGGACAATCTCTTTTCTTAATGCTTGGCGGAGCTGTTCCTGCTTTTCCCGGTTGGCGTCGGGAGCAGTTGTTGTTTCATAGTATTCCTCTAGATGATCCAACATTACAGATTCAAGCGATCGATCAATAAAGTCCTTGTGAAATTGATCAATCGTCTTTTTCATCTTTTTGTAGCTCTCTGCACGCTGTAAATCTCGGTCTAAAATACCGCTCCTTTTTATATTTTCCAACGTTTCACCCTGCGGAATCAGTTCAAAACGTAGCGTTTTACTCACGGGAAACTGTCTGGTAAAATCATCAAATCGTTTCATATCACTCACTGCCTCCTGTTTTTTGCTTTCCTTAAATGTAGTGTTAGAGTTGCTCGCATAAGTAAAACATACACAAATCTTAATAAAACTAATATACCATACCGCAATTCTATAAATGTGGAAATTTTGATTTTTTAAGGTTTTTTCTTCCTTTTGGTAAACGGCGGAAATCTTTCTGATAAACACTTGTATTAATCTCTGTGAGAACCCAAAACATGCAGTCTAAAAAAACTACAGTAAAAACTACAGTTTTTAGTCTGAGATAGGTTATTTAAGGTTATCTAAACTTATCATAAGGGAAAAACCGAAAACCCCGAAATGGCCTGAGATTTCAAGATAATTTATCAGAAATTATCATATTATATAGGAGGCGCAGTACCTATTTGGTGTAGTTGGTAAGGATGAGGTCCCCAGTTCAAATCTGGGTAGCAGCTCCAGCCTAAAGACTCAAAACTTCTGTTTTGGGTCTTTTTTGTTAT
>CACYCV010000327.1 GCA_902772955.1 uncultured Ruminococcus sp. | reverse complement strand
TTACCTTTTTTTCTGTTGTGCGCGCCCGCAGGAAGTGCCCTTGGGGTATGCCCGCACAGGACAATTCGCGGCAGCGCTCCGCTTACGCTGCGCTCGGTTTTGCCGTGTCTGACTTTACTGCCGCGGCTTCCACCCCACACGGCGTTTACATGCCGCTTTGGGGTGGTTGCATTCTGACCGGACATTTTCCCGGAATTATTTTACATTATCTTCTGTTGTTCTTTGATGGAAAAAACAAAAGTTTTTTTGGAAAGGGGTCCGGGGAATAACCCTTTTTTTAAAAAAAAAGGGTTTCCCCCGTCAGGGTTTGGGACAGAGTCCCAGCATTCCGGAGAAAAAAGTCGATTTCCGTGACTCCTTGTCAATTGATCTTGACGATCGCGCCCTTGATCTGAGTTGATCCTCCGGATGAAACCTGAGCAGATCCTGAACCGTTGATTTTGATCATAGAACCGTCCATTTTCAGGCTTTGTCCTTTGAATTCTAACCCTTTGTCAGCATTCTGTACGATGTCGGCAGATTTCAGCGTCAGCTTTTTGCTTGTGCCGTCTGCGGTAAGAACATCTTTTCCTCCTGCTTTCAAAATCAGCTTTTTGTCAGCGGTGATGGTTACAGTTCCTTTGGAGGAATCGATCAGAATGCTGTTTTTCTGCTCCTTATCGGAAATTGAAAGGGATTTTTTTTCATCGTCCAGGGATAAGATAAGGCCGCTTTTTGTTTTGAGTGTGATTTTCTGCTTATCGTGGGTATCATCGATCAGAATTTCGTTGCCGCCCTTTGTAATCAGCATTTTGGAGGTATTCTTTTCGGTGACTGAATCCTTCGGATGTTTGTTTTTTTCGTTCCAGAGAGTTCCCAGCACAATGGGACGGTTTCTGTCTCCCATATTGAAGCCGACAACCACCTCAGCTCCGACCTCCGGCAGAGAATAATAGCCGTAATCCTGTCCGGCATAGGGACTCATCACAGGAATCCAGCCTGTGAGGTTTTTTCCGTTTTCGCTCAGAAACAGTTCGACCCTTATTTTTCCGGGAAAGTCCTTGTGATAGTTTTCCTTTACGGTGCCAGTTACGATACTGTTCATAAAGCCCCCGCCGATAGATGGCAGAGAAGATAGTTCTTCAAAAAGTCCCATTTATATCCATCCTTTTGATTCAAAAAAAGTGGTAAAGGTCGAATCGCTGATGACGTGTCTCACTTCGGTGATGTAGTATTTCTTGTCGGTCATTTCGTCAAGATCTTTTATTTCCAGATATCTGCCGGGAACGATTTCGGGCAATCCTACCATTTCTCCGCTGGCAAAGCATACCCCCGCTATTTCGGTGTTTGCGATTGCCTGGGCACGGCATTTTGCCTTGGCTTCCGTATCGGAGTCGGCGTCGAAATAAAACTGCGGGGGAGAAGGGGTCAGTACAGGAATACACTTTGCGGGAGTTTTTGCTTTTACTTTGGCACAGATATCCTTGCACTGAATGGGGTCATGCCCGACCAGGTTGATTTCGGTGTCAAGATAATCTGCCATCATGGAAAATTTCAGAAGCTCCTCCCCAAGCTCCGCCTTCATAATCGGAGTTTTGTTTTTGGAACGAATGCGGAAATAGGCTTTATCATAGAATACAAAGAATTCTCTGTCAGCTTTTCCGTTGTCCAGAAGCTCCCTGCAGATAAAGTCATAATCACTGCTGTTCTGAGAAACAGGAGACGTAAGGTTATCAGAGGTCGCATCACAGACGGGGGAACACAGCTTGGAATAGGTTCCCATCAGTTTCTTGAATATATCCGAATAATTCTTGTCCTCATAAAGCTGTCTTCGTACACCGCTGGTCATCATCAGCTTCCTGACGTCCATCAGCTTGACAACAAGAAGCGGCATATCGTCAAATAAAGCTCCGAATCCGGCAACATATCCTTTGAAAACGGGAGTCGTGGCAGAAAGATATCCCAGTTCTATCTCAATGATGGTTCCGAGCATAAATGCTTTTTTGATCTTGCTGTCAAAGCTGTGGCTCTTGATGTCATAAGCGTCTGCAATCTTGATGACTACCATTCCCGCAGAATCCACTGACAGAACGACTTCTATTTCGGTAACGCTGAGAGAAAGCGACGAAATCAAATCATTGCCGGAGGATTTGATTTTATAGGCGGGCACATAATAATTCCCGTATTTGTTCTGAAGCTTTGTGCTGTCGGTAGATTCTGTCATAAGATCGGGCATGATCATTCACCGCTTTTCTTGGATCAATCATTGATGGAAGGCAATTTCAGTGCCTTTCCTGTGGGAATATCCAGAGGATTCATAATATTGTTTGCTTCCGCGATTCTTCTCCATTCCCTTGCATCACCGTATTCCAGCTGGGCAAGATTCCAGATATTGGTGTCCTCTGTGAGAATTCTTTCTTTGGTTCTGTCAGGAGAAAAGAGAGGACGTTTTCTTTTTCCTCTTGTGCCGTTCTGCCCTCTCATAATCAGGTCTACCGTAGCTCTCAGAGGAATTCCCGTTTTGTCAAACATGGTATAGGATACACCTACGTTTTCAACATACCCTGAAAACGCCAGGCTGCCCCATACAAAAACGCATAGAGGGGGAGCGTGCTTTTCTCCGTCTATTTTTGTCAGATCCGAAATTTTGGAAATGGTTTTGGTAATGGTATCATCTTCCACATCGGTAACAGCATTGTTAATGCCGGAAATAAGACTCTGGGAATCAAAGAACTGTGCGGAATTAAAGAACAGCTTGACTCGCAATGTGGAGAGCTTGTTGCCGTTGTAGCTGACAACGGGTTCATCCTCTTTTCTTCTGGCTCTTTGTGTGTACTCGCTTCCTTCGATGATCTGGTATTCCGAAGGATTGAACTGAACAGGGATATGTTCCTGTTTTTTGCGCATCACAATAATCTGGGCTTTTTCGCCCATGACAGTCAGTACGGAATTGTATGCGGCGTTTTCAATTGTTGTCGTAAAATCCATTGATGGTTCCCTCCTAACGGTCACGATATCTTGAACGTTCAAATCGCATCTGAGTTTTCAGCTTATTCAGGACTTCATCTGTCAGTGCCCTGATATCGGAATTTTTCAGGGTGCTTTTTTCAAGCTCTTCCTGTTTTCGCCTGAGCTCTTCCAATATTTTATCGTTTTTTTCGGATTGAACCGAGGTCTTGTTCAGCTTTGAAGACAGCTCTTTCAGCTGATAATCCAAAGCCGGATCCTCTTTTTTCAGATGCAGGGAAGCGCTTACACCAGTGGGATCCGCTCCTTCAATCAGGTTGCCGTATTTTCTGATCAGCTCATCAGAAGAAGGGGCAGTGATGACCGTGCTGTGTTCCGGAGAGGACTTCTGTTTTTTGTTTCCCTTTGGCGGTTCTAACAGGGAAAGCGCAGCTGCCGTATCGGCATAGAAGGACTGTCCGTTTGTCTGATCAGCGGAACGGCCGTTTTGCTCCGTTTTGTTCTGAGGATTCATCATTCCCTGGCTGCTGTCAGATGCGGAAAGGATGATCGGATTCCGGCGGATCACTGAGATATCCGAAACAGATGACAGATTTTTTAACGGAACGGTGCCGTAGACGGCCACGGTTGTTTCATGAAAAGTCTGTCCGCCGAAACCGGCGCCGGATCCGGATTTCTGAACGAAAGAATCAAGCTCATGGGAAACAGATATATTTTTAGTCGGATGTTGGGTAAAAACCGATTCGGAAACCGGATGGTTCCGGGCCGGAGCAGAGAGGCCGTTGAAGGTGGTCCGACTGACGAACGGTGTTGCCGGATTCTGCTGTCGGGACAGAGAGGAGAGCTTGCGGGGAAAATGTTTTTTTATCATCCCCGGATATTTTTGAGGATCCATCAATCGGTCGCTGATTATTGATTTTAAAGAATGATGAACAACAGGAAAGAAGGATATTTCCGTTGAATGGCTTTCCGTATGATGCAGTTCCTGGAAGGATGAAGAAACAGCGCCGGCGGATGGACGAAAATAAACGGATAGCTGATATTCAAAGGGCGAAACACTCTCCGTTGCAGCATGAAAGGAGAAGGGATTCATTGCAGAAGAATGCAAAACATGAATCAGCTGCTGTTCCAGTTTTTTTTCATAAGACGTGGTGTCAGAGGACGTTTTTTCCGAAAGTGTTTTCCTGAGTTGTTCGGCGGTATGTTGGAGCAAGGCTGTTTTTTCCTGGAAGGAAAGAGTGCTTATCATAGTATGAAGATCATTTGTTCTGGATTCATTTTTCAGAAACAGCTTTTCCGCAGCGTACAGCACGGCAATTCTTCCGGCCTTATCTGCATTATCAGGATGATTCAGTGCGGACAGTGCCTTATATAGAATGCCGGAAGATGCGTTTTTTCGGATGGCAGAAACAATGGTTCTGAGCAGCATTTTGTTTCTTTGCTCAACAGGTGTATTTTTTCGGGCTATTTCCCGAAAATAATCGGCCACTTTGTTAGTGACGGAATTCAGATGTAAATACAGAGGGTTCCATATTTCAGCTTTGTCTGAATCTGGTTTTTGGTTATCAGCAGGCACAGAAGGCTTGTCTGTGTGAAAAAAAAGCCGGTCACCCCTGAGATAGGTATTGTTTTCGCCGGAAATATGAAGTACCTCAGAAGTCGGAACAAAGGATTGTCCCTCTGTGGAAATGGCAGTGTTCTCAT
>CACYCV010000326.1 GCA_902772955.1 uncultured Ruminococcus sp. | reverse complement strand
TCTGAAACTCCTTAAAAGTGATCTGTGCTGCTTTTGCCATATAGAAGCATCTCCATTCCTTATGATGCTTCCATTATACAACATCCACCCACAATGTATGATGGGTGGATGTTGGTTGTCCTTATGATTTCTGCCGGATTATTTCGCATATATCCAACTTAAACGCATTTATTTCTTGTTTGCTGAGCTTATTCTTCCGTTTACCGTCAGCTTAAATCTCTCATCATTACACTCGCAGGAAACCGTTCCGTTGTATCTTCTTACGGTCTGTTGAAGAGAGTACAGTCCAAAACCGTGCATTTCTTTATCATGCTTTGTCGTAAATGGCAGTTGTCCGTGAATCATGACCTTGTTTTTAACAGGATTAGTAACCTCCATAAAGAAAAAACCGCTGTTACATGCAAAACTTATGTGTATTTCTTTTTTCTGTTCCGGATTAATCTCTGTACAGGCTTCAACTGCATTGTCCAGAGGGTGGCCGAATACAATGCAAAGGTCGGTCGGTTTGATGATGTCCTCAGGTACCGCGCCGTTAAATATGATCACTGTATTGTGCTCGTCCGCCCATTTCTGCTTGTCCTCTAAAATAGCGTCAACAATCCCGCAGCCTGTGTCAAAATGAACGATGCCTGCCGTGCTTTCTGGCTGTTCATCAAGCATTGTCAATGCTTCGTCGGTTTTATTTTCACTGAGCAGTTTTTTCAGTCCGATCTGAATATTCCGATAGTCATGACGAAAACGGCGCATAGTAAGATTGACCTCTGCCAGATGGGAATAATACTGCGCCTGTATCTCAAGCTGCTTTTCAAGGGAATCAGCCTGATTTTTCAGCACCCTGTTTGTCGTGGAATACAGCACCACGACAAGGACTACTATCAGTATCAACGGTATCAGCAGCATACACAGGTATTTGGCAAACTCAATGATTAACGGATTTTCTTTTTTGACAAACCCCTGGATAATCAGAATGGACAGCAATGCACAGACAAAAAGAATCACCAGCAGCAAAATTTTGATAAACCGGGGTGTGAGTCTGTTCATCATTTGCAGTTTGTATCTTTTTCCGGAAAAACAAGTTGCGGCAAGGGCGGCAGAAACAATGGGATTAACGAACATCTCAAAAATAACGCCGCTCTGAAAGTCCAGTGAAAACATTCCGATTGCAAATGAGCACAACAGTACCGCAAGGAATGACAGAAAAAATCTGGTGTATATGATGACAGAAAGAGACGATCCTTTTGCTGTCCAGCGCGCCAGTACAATACCCACAACCGTAAACGAAAAACTTCCCAACAGAAACATTTTGTCACCCATAAAGCTGATAAAAGGCAGCGGGATAAAGCACAGCAAAGAAATCATCATCCTTTTTCTGACGATGGTATTTCCCATGATCTGCTGGCAAACCACCAGTGTACACAGATAGTAGAGGACTAATTCAACAGTAGATGTGAGGTTTTCCATGCTCTTTACCACCTGACATAATATGTTTTTACGAAGATCTGATACGCTTTCAAAAAGTCGGACGCTCTTGCACGGCTGAGAGGTATTTTCTCGCCGTTTATCAGCGTTATGGTATGGTCGCCTACTGATGAAATGCAGTACATATTAATTGTGTAGGACTTATGTACTCTGAAAAAGCAGTGCATTGGCAAAAGACCGTCAACGACACAAAGAGTCTTTGCGCAGCGGAATTCACCCTTTGAAGTGCGTATCACGGTGTATTTTCTGTCGGCCTCCAGATAGACTATCTCGTCCGTTGGAATAATCTTTCTTTCTCCGTTCTCGACTATCATAATGGGATTCATCAGCTTTTGCTGTGCAAGATAGCTGTCAAGGGCAGAAAAAAGCTCCTGTTTGTCAAGCGGCTTAACAAAATAGCGAAATGGTTGAACCTCAAACGACTTGAATACATAACCGGGAAAACCTGTAACGAAGATGATACCGCAAAGAAAATTCCGAATCCTTATTTTCTTTGCAGTATCAAGTCCGTCCTGTCCCGGCATGACCCAATCCATAAACACCATATCAAAGCTCCTGTTATCCTTTAAAAGCTTCGTTCCATTTTCATATTCCATTATCACTATGGCAATTCGCCTTGTTTTTTGATACTCAACCACCATTTCTTTAAGCTCTGTCCGGAACACTGCGTTGTCATCACAGATAGCAACAGTCATACAATATTCACTCCTTAAACATGAGTATTTTAGCATAGGTAATGAAGGATTTCAATACCGCCGGATTATCAGAAACAAAAATTTGTAACAAATGTTATTTCGATTTTCTTTTGTTCCCAAGATGCTGCAGATAGTTCCAACATATCTTTCCTCTGTAGCCCATGGTATAGTATCATATAGCCATAGGATTATCAGGGAGGCGTTGTTTATGAAGTCAGCAAAAGGATTTATGGCAAGTATGTGGATCGGTATCATTGTGGGAGTCGGTCTGCTTATATGGTCAGTAATTGCCGTGACAAATTACAACAATTTGAAGGACAGCGGTATTACGGTTCAGGCTTCTGTAGAGCAGATCGACAAAGTTACATATAAAAAAGGACACCCCTCAACATACGGAACGGCGGTTTATTACGATGAAAACGGCGGCCGTCACAGTTTTAACGGCTACCTTGGAGATTTTGTTGATATCGGCGACAAGGTAAGCCTGATCTATGAAAATGGCAATCCTGATAATGTGGTTCGTGAAAACCCTGCCATATCATGGATGTTCTGGATCAGCGGGGGCCTTATCGTTTTCTGCGGCGGACTGCTGATTTTGTTAGTATTGTTCCGCAAGGACAAAAAACGAATCAGTTGTATGCAGCAAGCCGTTCCTCCCGATGAGCTTGCCAGAATCGTACGGGAGTATATGCCGCAGACAAAACAAAAATTCATTGCTGAGCGCAGCAAACACAAACTCCTTAACAAGCCGGGATGTGATACAGTCTTGCAGCAGATGATCGACAGCGGCGACCCTATCCGTCAGATATATGATAACTACAATGAAATCATTTCTTCAAATGATATTCGTCTTGCCGCCGTTGTAAGGGTAACGGACAGAGACATCTATTCTCCCATGCAGGATATTATGAGCGAAAGCGTCGAGAGCGGACGTTCCAGACTCACCGTTCCGGCGTTTATGATATACGGCGAGGATGACTATTTCAATGAACACCCTAATGAACTAATTGCCGCTGCAGAACGCCTTTCAGGGAAACAGTACGGCACTGTACTGAGTCAGGAGGACAGTGAATGTATGGGATTTTTGTCAGATAACCGTTCGCGCCCCTTCGCTGTCAGGTATTGCAGTGAGCTGACACGAAACCGCACCGTGATACTGAACACTGTCATACTGAGCAAGCCTGCCCTTTGCAACCAGAAGCTTTGCAACAATCTGCTTTATCTTGCTGTCAGCGGGCAATATGCAGCTGTCATTCCGGCATATTACTACACCCTGTGGGAACTGAGTGCTTTTTAATGGTGGATCTGACGTTTCACCGACTGTTGCCGAAGGCTGCAAACGGCAGATTGAGATTTCTGACGGACAAATAATTGCATAGACAACAAAAAGCCGCCCAAACGGGCGGCTTCACTTTTGCCGAAAATATCCGATTTTAAGGCTTTTTTTGAATAATGTAAATGATTGTTATAGTGATATTTTTTGATAAGTACAAATTATTGTACAGATCCTTTTTGCTAATATTTCATTCACATCTTCTTTTTGAAATCGGTATATAGTATAAATAGGAAGTAAATCCAAAATAACAATCAAGGAGGTCTTTAATGACTTTAGAAAACTTTAACTACCGTACCAATCCAATGTTTTTGAGAAATCAATTTCCATCAGATAATATCTATGGTATTCCCTCGCTCCCAAAAGCTGCATTGACCGGTGAAGAACAAGAAAAGCTAATGCTGA
>CACYCV010000325.1 GCA_902772955.1 uncultured Ruminococcus sp. | reverse complement strand
TACTGCCCATTTCGGGCAAACGAAAACCACCCCAAAGCGGCGCGTAAGCGCCGTGTGGGGTGGAAGCTGCGGCAGTAAAGTCTGACACGGCAAAATCAAGCGGAACGGAGTGGAGCGAGCCGCGAATCGTCCTGCGCGGTCACGCGCCGCGAATCGTCCTGCGCGGTCACGCACCGGAGTGGAGCAAGGTGCGAATTGACAGCGGAGTCACTCCGCCGTGCGATCAGGAAATGTACATGGAAATGTCGAAGGCTTTGACGGAATGGGTCAGGGCGCCGATGGAAATGATGTCAACGCCGCTTTCGGCTACCTCCCGCAGGGTTTCGTCGGTGATTCCGCCGGAGGCTTCCAGCAGGGCTCTGCCTGCAGTGATCGCCACCGCTTCCTTCATCAGGGCGGGACTCATGTTGTCCAGCATGATGATGTCCGCTCCGGCTGCTAAGGCTTCTTGCAGCTCGTCCAGGTTACGTGTCTCAACCTCGATTTTTGTCATGTGTCCAACCTTCTGACGCAGCGCGGTAATGGCTTTCGTAATGCCGCCGGCAGCATCAATGTGGTTGTCCTTCAGCATGGCGGCGTCGGACAGGTTGTATCGGTGATTTCTGGCACCGCCGGCCATGACGGCGTATTTCTGCAGCGGACGAAGTCCCGGCAGCGTTTTCCGGGTGTCGGCAATGGTGGCATTGGTGCCCTCTACGATTTTCGTGTAACGGTTTGCCATGGTGGCAATGCCGCTCATGTGCTGAATCAGATTCAGTGCGGTGCGCTCACCCTTCAGCAGTGCCCGGGTCATTCCGCTGAGCGTCAGAATAACCTCGCCCTTCTGAACCGGCTCGCCGTCCTTTTTGAGAATTTCATATTTCACACTGCTGTCCAGCAGCTGAAAAACTCTTACGGCTGCTTCGGTACCGCAGACAACGCCCTCTGCCTTTGCAGTGAACCGGGCGTCACTCTGCTGATTTTCCGGAATGAGATAGTCCGTGGTGACATCACAGTAATGAATGTCCTCCAGCAGTGCGGTTTTGATGATGTCGTCAAGATAAAGCGGGTTCAGCGTCATCATGCTTTTGTACCTCCTCTAACACAATACAGGCAACTGTCGCAAGACTTCTTGCTTCGACAAAGTTGTGGTCGATTTCATATTCTCCGCCGGTGAGATCCAGCAGAATTTCCTTGACCCGGGCAATACTGCTTTCCAGCAGCTCCGGCTTCGGGATGACAAAATAGCAATCCTGCATAATCTTGCGGATCTCTGTGCGATAGCCATGGGGGAGGGGATTGCCTTTCAACTCCTTCTGGATGGTGCTTTCGCCAAAGGGGGAGCGCTCCTCCTTTTTCAGCCGCTGTGTAATGTCGTTGGCGGCCCGTCTGGAAAAAACAAGAGCCTCCAGCAGGGAATTGCTGGCCAGTCGGTTGGCGCCGTGTACCCCGGTGTGGGAGCATTCTCCGGCTGCATACAGACGATCCACGGTGGTGCGGGCATAGAGGTCTACATCAATGCCGCCCATCAGATAATGCTGACAGGGAAATACCGGGATCCACTGCTTGGTGATATCGATTTTTTCCTCCAGACACTTCTCGTAAATCATGGGGAAGCGTTCCCTGATAAATTCAGGTGACTTGTGGGTAATATCCAGATAAAACTTTTCGTTGCCCTTTGCGGCGGATTCCAGCATGATGGCATTGGACACAACGTCTCTGGGTGCCAGCTCGCCGCGCTCGTCATACTTAAAGGCAAAGCGCTCACCGTCGCAATTCAGCAAAACAGCGCCTTCTCCCCGGACGGCTTCACTGATCAGGAAACGTTCCCGGTCGTTTTCGGCGGCAAAGGCGGTGGGATGAAACTGGATCCTGCTGAGGTGCTTGATGCGGGCGCCCAGCATAAAGGCAAGGGTGATTCCGTCACCGGTAGCAATGGCGGAATTGGTGGTGTATTGATAGACTCTGCCGATGCCTCCGGTGGCCAGAATGCAGAACCGTGCCGCTACTGCCGCAGAGGTACCGTCCGGCAGCAGGAGACCAGCAAAAAATCCCTGCTCCGTCTTGTCCAGCTGGTAAAGCATGGTGTTGTCATAGATTTCAATATTGGGATGGGTTCTGACCTGATCGATCAGGACGTCTACAATGGCGCGTCCGGTAGAATCCTTATGGTGGACGATGCGGTGCCGGGAATGTCCGGCCTCCAGAGTCATCTGAAGCTTGCCGCTGCTGTCCAGATCAAAGGCCACGCCCATTTCCTTGAGACGCAGCACGTCCTTGGGGCCTTCGGAAACCAGTACTTCGATAGCGTCCAGATTGTTTTTGTATTTTCCGGCAATCAGCGTATCGGCAATGTGCAGCTTGAAGTTGTCGTGATCCTTATCCAGTACGGCAGCAACGCCGCCCTGAGCCAGGGAGGAATTGGAAAGGGTCATCTCCCGCTTGGAAATCAGCAATACGCTGACATCCTCCGGAAACTGCAAAGCCGCATACAGTCCGGCAGCTCCCGAACCGACAATGAGAACATCATATTCCTTTTTCATAAGGCATTCCCTTCTTTATTTACAGTTTGATGAAAATCGGCCGACCGATTTCGCCGGCATTTTATTCATTATAACACATTCCGACATCCTTGCCAACAGATTTTCAAAATCTTATGATAACCTTTTTGCTGTTCAAGGTCAGCAAATTCAGGAAAGGGGGTTCAGTGGAGCCTTTTTTGCCGGAAAAGTGTTCCCACCGGGAAGCTGCCTATGAAAAATGGATTTCCGTGCCATGACTGTCAGTGACCTTGCCGGTGCCGCTGGTCAGTTCCTTGTGCCGGGCATGGATTCCCTCCTCCAGGGTGATGTTGCCGGTACCGGTGGCAATGCGGATTTTTTCATAGGTTCCCGCCGGAAGAAACAGCCTTAGCTCATGGGCATGAAAGTCCGAGGGATCCGGTCCGATAAAGCTGTACCAGGGTCTATTGCGGACAAGGTTGATTTTCAGTACCTGGTTTTCTACCTTGACATCATAATAGAGATTGTCGCTCTGATAAAGATCTGCCGAAGCATAGTTTCCCTCCGACGGAACCAGGGTTACATGATCGGTGCCGGTATTGATTTCCACCTCATAGAAGGGGCCGTCAAGATCCACACGGCTGAGGGTGCGGTGATCCGGAAACAGCTTGTCCCCATCAAAGCCGGCTGCGGCTGCGGCGGTACCCATGACCAGCAGTCCTGCTGCCATGAAAATCAGGCAAACGATCAGAAATTTTCTATTGATTTTCTTTTTGGCGGTTGTCATGCCGGACGCCTCCTTCCTTTCAGCCGGTTCCGCAGTGACCGCCAGAGATTCCGCAGGGTGTGGACGGTCCAAACGGTCAGGCGGATGGCTGCCCAGCACAGAAGACATCCCCCGCCCAGAGCAAACAGTCCCATTCCCAGGGAAAACAGCCCGTACCATATTCCTTCCGAGGCCATGGCAAAGGGAGAACCGATGACCGTCCAGAGTCCTCCCAGGGCAATGGCGGCGCCCGCTGCCAGCAGCGCCAGCAAAATGATTCCTACAGCCAGCAGTACAGCAAATCCTATGGCCAGGGATGCAATGGTGATGGCTAAGGTGGCACCTAAAACACCTGTGACAGGCGACAGCAGTACCAGACATCCCACCGCGATCAGGACAATCTGCCATGGACGCAGCCGCCTGAAAAACGGCACCTTTCTGCGCAAAAACGCAATCGGTCCCCGGGGACGATATTGCTGCCCCCGGATACGTCTTTCGATTTCATCCATCGTTCCGCACTCTTCCACGGCTCGCTCTTCCGTCATGCCGCAGCGGATATTCCATTCGATCCTGTCCAGATATTCATCGACGTAACGGTTGATTTCTGGCTGGGGCAGGTCGTTGAGCCGTTTTTGCAGCTCCCGCACAAAATCCCATTTTGTCATTCCGATTTCATCCTTTCCGAATAAACCGACAAACAGAACGGCAGCTTTTCCCGATGGAATGACTGTCGTTCTGTTGCTTCTGATGAGGAAGGCCCGTTTTTATTTTGCCTTCTTTTTGACGAAGAGCAGGCTGATAACACAGAAAAGCAGGGTAGTAATGAGCAGATAGGCGATGCTTTCCACAGAGGTAAAGGTGTGACCGAAGGCGTTGAACTCCACACCCATGTCCAGTTTGAAATCGTTGACGGCGTTTCCCGGTGCCATTTTGAAGCTTTCCTTCAGGGGATCCTCCATCAGGATTTTACGGTAGAGAGAAGCGGAATGGGAAATGGGGAAGAATTTGATGACATACTGGATGGGTTCTGCAGTGCTGCCGATGGGAAGATAAATGCCGGTTAGAAAGCCGATCAGGGTGCCGATGATGGTGCCTACGGTGGTAAAGGCGTTGTGACTGGAGAAGAGGGATACAACCATGTACATCATGGAGGTGCTGATCAGAACCGTCAGGATCATGGTGCCGAAAATTTCCAGGAAGCCCAGTGCGGAAAGCATGGGGTAGCCCTTGCAGGCAAAATAGATTTCAATCAATACCAGTGCAAACAGGGACATGATAGTGCCGATGCAGATGGCACCGAGAAGGTGTCCGCCCACCAGAGAACGTGCCTTGATGGGAGCACAGCGGAAATCCTTGTCAATCTTTTTGGCTTTGTCGTTGACGATGATACCGAAGCTTCCCAGGGTGGTGCAGACGGGAATGACTGCCAGGATACCGGCCATGATCCAGTTGTCCATCAGTCGGCCGCCGGCCAGGACGTTTTCTTTTTCCACGCTTTCGATCATCTGATCTCCCAGGAAGAAAATATACAGACCAAGGATAATAAATACGGACAGCAATGAGAAGAATACGGATGTCTTATCTCTGAAAAAAAGCTTTAAATTACGTTTAGCAAACTGAATCATTCTCTGATCTCCTTTCCGGTAATTGCAATAAAGGCGTCATCCATGGTTCCGTTGAGAACCTCCAGTCCCTGCAGATCGCTGCGGAACCGGTCAATCAGCGGCAGGGCAGACAGGGTATCCGGGATATGGATCCGGAGTGTATCTGCCTGTTCGCTGAAGGTCAGCTTCATTTCCGTCAGGGTTTCCTTGATTTTGTCAAAGGCTTCCTTGCGGGGCACCAGTCTGAGAAAATCGCCGGCGTATTTTTCCTTGAGCTGAGAGGGGGTTCCTCTGGCGGCGATGGTACCGCCGTCAATGACGACCACATAATCCGCTTCGGCAGCCTCCTCCATATAGTGAGTGGTGAGAAAGACCGTCATGCCGGTTTCTGCCTGGAGACGACGGATGGTTTCCCAGACGTTTTTGCGGGTCTGGGGGTCCAGTCCGGTGGTAGGCTCATCCAGAAACAGGATTTTCGGTGTGTTGACCAGGGCTCTGGCAATATCTGCCCGCCGACGCTGCCCGCCGGACAGCTTTCCGTAGCGTCGGTTCTGGAATTCCCCCACCTCTGCGGCAGCAATGGCTTTTTCTGCCGCTTCCTTCAGGGCGTTGCCGCGGAGTCCGTAGAGAGAACCGCGCATGATGATGTTTTCCCGCACCGTCAGCAGATCGTCCAGCATATTGTCCTGAAATACAGCGCCGATGATCCGGCGGATGCTGTCGTCATCCTTTCCAAGGGTATGGCCGTCAATCATGACATTGCCGCCGTCCATCTGGAGGAAGGTGGTGATAATATTGATGGTGGTGGACTTTCCTGCGCCGTTGGGACCGAGAAAGGCGAAGAGCTTGCCTTGCTCCACATAGAAGCTGAGACCCTTGACTGCCTCAACCTTGCCGTAGGATTTCCGGAGGTCATTTACCTCGATGATTTTACTTGTCATGCTGCATCATTTCCTTTCTTTCCTGTATTTTCTGATTTAACTGTTTTTCTGTATGCTTGTTATTGATAATGAACAGCAGCAGTACCACAAAGTATGCTGCAATCATGATAACAACGGGATAAAGAATCTGGTAGCTGAAGACATTGAACCAATGAAAGACGAATCCGCCCAGCCCCAGTACCGGAACCGCTACATCCAGCAGATCCATCGCAATTCCCAGGGGACTTAGGGGGACGTTTTCCTCACCATGGTTCATCAGAGTGTCCGAGACGAACATCAGTACCGCGATAGCCAGGCAAACGAGCGCGAGCTGGATGTTTACTATCCAGATGTTTCCCATGATCTGGTCGCCGGTGTTGTTAAGGACTGACAGAACTACACTGACCAAGGTATAGGAAGCGCAAAAGGAAATACCATAATTTCTCATTCGATTGAATAATGTTGATTTTTTCATGTTTTTCCTCCTTAAAGTCCGAACTTCTGTTTGAAGCCCGGAACATAATGACGGTTGATAACCATTTTTTCTCCGTTTTGCAGGGAAGCCTCCATTTTGCCGTTGAGCAGCACCTTGACGCTGTCCAGTAAATCGGTATTCAGAATGCAGGATTTACTGATGCGGACGAAGGATGTTTCCTTCAGCAATGTTTCCAGCTCATAAAGCTTCCGGTCAATGGGGTAGACATTCTTTTCTGTATAGATAAAGCTCTTTTCATCCACACTCTCGAAGTAAAAGATCTTCTTGATATCAATCTTTTTGATTGTGCCTTCCAGCCTGACCTTGATGCATCGGGGTCTTTGCTGCACCAGCTCAATGATGGAGCGAATCTGTTCATCCTCCTGGCTGAAGCGAAGCTCCACCTCAGCTTCCTCATATTGAGGATCTTTTTTGATTTCCAGTTTCAAGCTCATTGCCTCCTTTGCTTTCGGTGACTATATCGTAACACACTTTTTTGAAAAATGAAATAGCTTTCCGGCAAGATGCATTTCACGGCAGGTAACCTGCACAATTCTACCTTTTGGTTGTTTCGCACTTTGCGGAGCGCGCCCAGGGACGCTGTCCCTGGACCCTGCAAGCCTTTTGAAAAAGGCTTGAGCGAAAACTTTTATATTTGCAAAGCCTTCCGCCGGTCAAAAAAGAACCGCTCCAGAGCGCGCCGTGAGGAGCGTGAGGAGCGAAAGCCGCGGCAGTAAAGTTGAGACACGGGGAGAACGAGCGGAACGAAGTGGAGCGCTGCCGCGAATCGTTCCGCGGGGTCACCCGCCCCAAGACAAATTGATTTCCATGCGGACGGGAGACTTGCAATTCCGAAAGAGATATACTATAATAAAGGACGAGGAAGAATTATCCGGCAAAGAGCAGAAATAGCTGCCGTTTGCCGAATCAAAGGAGGATCCGGATGAGTATCGAAGAAAAAATGGAAGCGCTGTCAGCGGCGCAGGCGGAATGTGCCGATACAAAAGCAAAGGAACGTCTGAAAAAGCTGTTTGATGACGGCGTCTTTACAGAAATTGATGTTTTTGCCAGATCAGGAGAGGATTACGCCGAGGCCGCCGCTGCTCATGGCACCGTGGACGGTCTGGGAGTTTATGCGTATGCACAGAACAGCGCCGCCGGCGGAGCAATGTCCAAGGCACAGGCTGCCAAAATCCTGAAGCTGTATGACCTTGCCCTGAAAACCGGCGAACCGGTTGTGGCGCTGCTGGACTCCGCTGGCGGTCGTCTGCAGCAGGGAACCGAGCTGCTGGCTGCTTATGGTGAAATTCTGCAATATGCCAACCGTCTTTCCGGCGTTGTGCCCCAGATTGCCGTTGTCCTGGGAAAATGCCTGGGCACGCAGGCACTGATCGCTGCCGGTGCCGATTTGCTGATTATGTCAAAGGAAGGCTCTCTTTCTCTGAAAACAAACGGTGCGGACGCATCCTCAGAAGCCAATGCCAAAAGGGGACTTCTGCATTTGCTGGCGGAAAACGAGGACGAAGCAATCCGTCAGACCAGGACTCTGCTGGCAATGCTGCCCTCCAATAACCTGGCTACCGCTTGTGTGGCCTATGACAGTATCTCTCCTGCAGCGAAGACCACTCCGGAAATGACCCCTTCTCAGGCGGCTTTTGCCGTTGTCGATGAGGGAAGTCTCGTAGAGCTGCAGTCCGGCTGTGCTGAGGCTGCTAAAATTGCTTTGGCTACCGTTAACGGAACCACTGTCGGCCTTGTTGCCTTCGAAGGAGCAGAACTGGACGGGAAAGCCTGCGCCAAGGCGGCGCGGTTTGTCCGTTTCTGTGACGCTTTCAGCCTGCCGGTGATAACCTTTACCGATGCGGGAGAATTTGGCTGCCTGAAGGGTGCCGCCAAGCTGACATCTGCTTATGCCGAGGCTACTACCGCCAAAATCAATATCATCACCGGTGATGCCTTTGGCGCAGTCTATATTGCCCTGGCAGGAACCGGCGCTGCTGCCGATATGACCTATGCCTGGCCGAATGCATGCGTTTCCGCCCTGACACCGGAGGCCGCAGCCGTTGTTCTACTGGGAGACGATTACGGCGGCAGACTCAAGGGCACCAAGGATCCGGCTCAGGCAAGAGCCGATGTGGTCAGAGATTTCAAGGAGTCTGAGCTGACCGCTATGAAGGCCGCCGAAAACGGCTATGTGGATGATATTATCCCCGCTGAAGCCACCAGAGCCAAGCTGGTCGCCTGCCTCGAAATGCTGTGCAATAAGCGTGTGTCCACCCTTCCCAAGAAGCACAATAACCTTGCCCTCTGATCTATCTACGAAAGCGAAAGGAATGTTATATTATGAAAAATCTGAAAATCACCGTCAACGGTGTCGTATATGATGTACAGGTGGAGGAAGCAGACGGTTCAGCTGCTCCTGCCGCTGCGGCTTCTTCTGCCGCTCCTGCTCCCAAGGTTGCTCCGAAGGCATCTCCTGCCGCCGTCAAAGGGGAAGAGGTCAAGGCGCCTATGCCCGGTACCGTGCTGAATATCCCCGTCAAGGTCGGTCAGTCCGTCAAGACAGGGGATGTGCTGGTTGTTATTGAGGCTATGAAAATGGAAAACGAAATCAAAGCCGGTCATGATGCGGTTGTGGCTTCTGTTGCCGTCAGCAAGGGCGAATCGGTGGATACCGGTGCCGTTCTGGTTGTTCTGAACTGACAAGCACGAAAGGGGTAGATCATCATGGCGAAAAAAATACAAATTACCGAGACCATTCTGCGTGATGCCCATCAGTCACTGATCGCCACCAGAATGCCGCTGTCGGATATGCTGCCCATTCTGCCGAAGCTGGATGAAATCGGCTTTTATTCCCTGGAATGCTGGGGCGGTGCTACTTTTGACTCCTGCATCCGTTTTCTGAATGAGGACCCCTGGGAGAGACTCCGGGTCATCCGTAAAAATTGTCCTAAAACGCGTCTGCAGATGCTGTTCCGGGGACAGAATATGCTGGGCTACCGCCACTATGCCGACGATGTGCTGGAATACTTCGTCCAGCGTTCGGTGGCCAACGGTATTGACGTCATCCGTATTTTTGATGCGCTGAACGATATCAAGAACCTGCAGACGGCAATTGATGCCACCAAGGCGGCCAAAAAGGAAAATCCCAACGTAGAAGCCCAAGTTGCCATGAGCTATACCACAGGGCCGATTTTTACCACTGACTATTATGTTGATTATGCCAAGCGTATTGAAGCAGCCGGCGCAGACTCCATCTGCATCAAGGATATGGCTGCCCTGCTGACGCCTTATTATACCGAAGAGCTGGTAACCGCCATTAAGAAGGCTGTCAAGATTCCGGTTCAGCTTCACACCCATTATACCTCCGGCCTTGCTTCCATGTGCCTGATGAAGGCTATTGAAGCGGGCTGTAACAGGATTGACACTGCCATGTCTCCTCTGGCCAACGGTACCTCTCATGCTCCCACCGAGTCTATGGTTGCCGCATTGCAGGGAACGGAATATGATACCGGACTGGACCTTGTCAAGCTGTCCGAGATCAGGGAATACTTTATGACCCTTCGTGAAAAATACATCAAGAGCGGTCTGCTGGATCCAAAAATGCTGGCAACGGATGCCAAGGCGCTGATCTATCAGGTGCCGGGCGGCATGCTTTCTAATCTGCTCAAGCAGCTGAAGGATGCCGGCAAGGCAGATAAGCTGACAGAGGTACTGGAGGAGGTGCCGAGAGTCCGCGAGAACGCAGGCTATCCTCCGCTGGTAACACCTACCTCCCAGATTGTCGGTACGCAGGCGGTATTCAACGTTCTCTTCGGAGAATATAAAAACTGCAGCGGCCAGTTCAAGGACCTGGTGGCAGGCAAATACGGCACTACGCCTGTTCCGATTGATCCGGCATTCCGCAAAAGAATTATCGGTGACGAAAAACCGGTTACCTGCCGTCCTGCGGATCTGCTGGAGCCGGAGCTGGAAAAGCTGCGGCAGGAAATTCCCCAGTGGATCGAACAGGAAGAGGATGTACTGACCTATGCCCAGTTCCCGCAGGTGGCACCCAAGTTTTTCAAAGCCCGCCGGGATGCAAAGCTTGGCATAGATTCCTCCGCCGACCTGAAGGCCAAGGTACACCCTGTCTGACAAAGCGCCGGATTTCCCTGCGCGCCCGCCGGTTAGTGTAAAATAATTCTGGGGAAAATGCCCGGTCAGAATGCAACCGCCCCAAAG
>CACYCV010000324.1 GCA_902772955.1 uncultured Ruminococcus sp. | reverse complement strand
GCTTCCACCCCACACGACGCTAACGCGCCGCTTTGGGGTGGTTGTGTTATGACCGGGCATTTTCCCCAGAATTATTTTACACTAACAATCCCCTGGGAGTGACCGTCTTGGGGCCCGTCTTGGGGCTTTGTCCCAAACCCCACCAGGGGACTTCTCGCCCCCTGGACTCCTCGGCAGAGACGCAGTCCCTGCACCCGATGTCTGAATGATGGTGGAATAACCGGAAGAACGCTTTGCAGCGCGCGCCCGCAGGAAGTGCCCTTAGGGTATGACCGCACAGGACAATTCGCGGCAGCACTCCACTTACGCTGCCCTCGATTTTTCCGTTTCCAGCTTTACTACCGCGGCTTCCGCTCCTCACGCTCCTTACGGAGCGCTCTGGAGCGGTTTTCTTTTGACCGGAAGGATGCTTCGCAAGTCTCCCCTGACAAGGGGACAGGGATCATAAAGCAACACCCTTCCCTAAACGATAAACCTGGATGTGATATTCATTCGTCAAGTCGCCCGCGGGGGCACCCCCTCCCGCAGAGTGCGAAACTCCAAAAAAGGAAAGGCACGCTACCGCACTGATTATCCGTTGGTTCCTTGGAGCAATGCTTCGGCATAGCGAATTTCCTCCTGGGAGGGAACCGGAACGCCCTCCAACGGATAGGGAATTCCAAGATCCCGCCACTTCATTATGCCGAGGGTATGGTAGGGAAGCACCTCTATCCGTTCCACTGTCCGCAGCCGTTGGATAAAAGAACGCATTTTCCTTAAATCCTCTTCATCGTCCGTCAGTCCCGGAACCAGCACATGACGAATCCACATCGCTTTGCCGTGATCGGACAAATATTTCGCCATCTCATGAATATTGGCATTGCCCACACCGGTCATCCTCCGATGTCCCTCTTCATCCATCATTTTCAGATCCAGCAAAAACAGATCCGTCACCCCCATCAGCCTGTCAAATTCTTTCAGAGCATCCGGTTCCATGGAAAACGGTTCACCGGCAGTATCCAATGCCGTATGGATTCCCTCTTGCTTTGCCAGCCGGAACAGCTCCGTGACAAATTTTATCTGCAGCAGCGGTTCTCCCCCACTGACCGTGATGCCGCCGTTATTCTTCCAATAGGTTTTGTATCGCCGCACATGGGCAAACAGCTCCTGTGCGGTCCATTCCTGCCCTTCTCCGCTCCATGTGTCAGGATTGTGACAATACTGACACCGCATCCGACAGCCCTTCAGAAAAATAACAAACCGTACACCCGGTCCGTCCACTAATCCGAAGGTTTCCAGTGTATGAACCCTTCCTTGTGGTATCATCGTTTCCATCATGTTCCTCCCTCAATAGTTGTTTCAGTGATACAAAAAAACCGATGAAGAATCTGCTTCTCATCGGTTTTTTCTGCTTTCATCAAGATATCATAATGTCTTATGACAGGTTCTGGCAATAACATCCAGCTGCTGTTCACGGGTCAGGTCGATAAATTTTACGGCATAGCCGGACACGCGAATCGTAAAGTTGGCATACTCTTCCTTTTCGGGATGCTCCATGGCATCAATCAGCTTTTCAGTACCGAATACGTTCACATTCAGATGGTGAGCACCCTGATCGAAATAGCCGTCCATGACCTGCACCAGATTCCGGATACGTTCCTGAGGCTCGTGACCAAGGGCATCCGGGCTGATGGTCTGGGTATTGGAAATCCCGTCCAGTGCCCAGTGATACGGAAGCTTCGCCACAGAATTCAGAGATGCCAGCAAACCGTTCTGTTCAGCACCATAGCTGGGATTAGCTCCCGGCGACAGAGGCGCACCTGACCGTCTTCCATCCGGCATATTACCGGTAGCCTTGCCGTAGACCACGTTGGAGGTAATGGTCAGAATCGAAGTGGTTGCCTCGGAATTGCGGTAGGTATGATGTTTTTTGACCATCTCCAGGAAGGTTCCCAACAGCCAGACGGCGATTTCGTCGGCACGGTCATCATCATTGCCATAGCGGGGGAAATCTCCCTCCACTGCAAAGTCAATACAGATACCGGCATCGTCCCGGATGGGTCTGACCTGAGCATATTTAATAGCGCTGAGGGAATCCACCACATGAGAAAAGCCTGCGATACCTGTTGCAAAGGTTCTGCGGACATCCGTATCAATCAGAGCCATTTCAGCGGCTTCGTAATAGTATTTATCATGCATATAGTGAATAAGGTTCAGGGTATTGACATAGAGTCCTGCCAGCCAGTCCATCATCCTCTTATAGCTTTCAATCACTTCGTGATAGTCCAGAATATCAGAAGTAATTCTACGATAAGGAGGAGCCACCTGTTCTCTGTTCTTCGCGTCTACACCGCCATTCAGTGCATACAGCAGGCACTTGGCCAGATTCGCTCTGGCACCAAAGAACTGCATTTCCTTACCGGTCTGGGTTGCGGATACGCAGCAACAGATGGAATAGTCATCTCCCCAGACGGGCTTCATGACATCGTCATTTTCATATTGAACAGAGCTGGTATCAATAGAAATCTTAGAGGCATATTTTTTGAAATTATCAGGCAGTGCGGAAGAATAAAGCACTGTCAGGTTAGGCTCAGGAGATGGCCCCATGTTTTCCAGGGTATGCAAAAACCGGAAATCATTCTTGGTGACCATAGATCTGCCGTCACAGCCTATACCGGCCACTTCCAGCGTTGCCCATACCGGATCGCCGGAGAACAGCTGGTTATAGGAAGGAATTCTTGCAAACTTTACAATCCGGCATTTCATCACAAAATGGTCAATCAGCTCCTGTGCTTCCCGCTCTGTCAGAACACCTCTGTCCAGATCACGCTGAATATAGATATCCAGGAAAGTAGACACTCTGCCAACGCTCATCGCTGCACCGTTCTGGGTCTTGATAGCGGCAAGATAACCAAAATACAGCCACTGTACAGCTTCTCTGGCATTTTTGGCAGGGCCGGAAATATCATAGCCATATATTTTTGCCATTTCCTTCATACCGTTGAGGGCCTTGAGCTGCTTGGCGATTTCTTCCCTCAGACGAATTACATCATCCGTCATGGTTCCGTCACCGCAATTGGCGAAGTCCTTTTTCTTCTGGGCAATAAGATAATCAATACCATAAAGGGCCACACGGCGATAGTCACCGACTATTCTGCCCCGTCCATAGGTATCCGGCAGTCCGGTAACGATCTTGTTATGGCGGACCAGCTTCATCTCCGGTGTATAAGCATCAAAGACCCCCTGGTTATGGGTGGTAACATACTCGTTAAAAATCTTATGCAGTTCCGCGTCCGGTGTATAGCCGTAGGTTTCACAGGCCTGCTCTGCCATCTTAATGCCGCCAAAGGGCATAAAAGCACGTTTCAGCGGCTTATCCGTCTGCAGACCCACAATTTTTTCCAAAGAAGGATCTTCTCCGATATAACCGGCGCCATAAGCGGTCAGTCCTGAAACCACTTTCGTCTCCATATCCAGAACGCCGCCCTTGGCACGTTCCTCCTTCTGCAGTCCCTGCACAATCGACCAAAGCTGCTTCGTGGCTTCAGTCGGACCCTGCAAAAAAGATTCATCGCCGTCATAAGGGCGGTAATTCTTTTGAATAAAGTCCCTTGTGTTGACTTCAAGCTTCCAGATTCTTCCTTCAAATCCTTCCCAAGCTTCCTTGCTTTCCACTGGCATAGACAGTTCTCCTCCCAAAAATAGTTTCAAGTAAGGGCAGGCTCCCGGTGCATGATCTGCTGTAACGTATTTGGACGACTACTACTCTGTCAATCTATTGCCCTTTTATGTAATTCCGTAACTTTACTATATAGCGGTTTTCCGTTTTTGTCAACCATTTACAGACGAAAAAAGCAATATCGTTCGAATTACCAAAAAATAAGAATTATTACTTTTTTAGTTGTCTAACATGATTTGACATTTTTATTTTTACACTATATATAGTATTATCATTCTCGTGGTTTACTATTTATTGTGGTTTAATGGAATTGTTTTCAAAAGATTATTAAAAACAAAATGAATTTAAGAACAGAACAACTTGACAAATCTGTTTTGTATTCCGGTTTATTGTTTCATACAGCACCTTTCTTTACCATTATATAAAGTATTGGATGGCAGCAAAACGAACAGATCCGGCGTACGCAGGTGGCTTTCCGGGCGCCCCTGCATCACTTCGGATGGAAAATTTATGAGGAGTCGGAAATTCAAAATAAGTGATTGACATCCGGGGGAATTGTTTAGAAGAGAATTTTTCACAGTAGCCTACTCTGCTGTGAAGGAGTAAGATTAGTTGGTGGCTTCGCCCCCAAGCCCCTTTGGAATTTCGCTGTCTGCGGACAGCGACCAGGGGTTCCACCCCATGGACCCCGC
>CACYCV010000323.1 GCA_902772955.1 uncultured Ruminococcus sp. | reverse complement strand
CATCCGGTCATATAATCGTGAAGCCGCTCCATGGCCTGTTTCTCTTTTTCCTGACCGGTTCTTTCAACTAACATCATTTCTTTCATTATTTTTTTCCTTTCTTTTTTGTTTTGATTGTTTTTTGTTTTGCTGCCTGTCATTATTTATCAGTTCTTTCCATCACCTCCCTGGCATAAACCTGGCTCTGACCATTCGGACAGTCACAATGACAAGCCAAAAATTGAAATCCTGTTATTCCTTCAAATAGTTAACGAGTCTCAGAGTTATGAAATTCAAAAATAATAAGAAATTTTTTTATTATTTTTTTACTTCCAGGCGCACAGCCAAAAATACCCGGTATCCGGAGATATTCTCCTGGATACCGGGTATTCTGCAGCTTTGCAAAAAATATGATTTATTCCAATGGAAACAAGGACCGGCCGAAAAAAAATCCCGGGGGCCTGTACGGTCCCCGGGACGGGCTGATTATCTCATATCTGTATCCCATTTTTCCAGCCGGTCCGCCATCTGTGTATAGAGGTCCAGCATGTTACGGATATACTGAACTGAAAGCCGCACCCCCCTTTCCGAAGCATGATTGCAGACGTTGCGTTCCTGCTTCAGAGCAGCGTGAAGGCCCATAAACTGATCCAGCAATTCAATATACGCCTGATTTACTGTTGGTATCTCACATAAAATATCCCAGCCTTTTGTATCTTTTTTCCTGCCAAATGGTCCGAACTCCATCCTGATCCTATTGTCATTTATATATATATTCTTTAGTCCAGCCTTTGGATCTTCTAATTTCTGCCAGGGCTGTTTCTGTCCGGCAGAGAAATCGACCGCCCGTCCGAGAATCGAATATCTGTGATTCGCCTGATGAATCACCCGGGGAAAATCACTGTTCAGCTTGACCAATTCATCATAATCATCATATCCCGAATCATAAAATCCATCGTTTCTCTGCAGCTTTCCCATCAGTTTATGAAAATGTATATATTGTTTCAGTTTGGAATCAACATCCGCCTCCGAACCCGGATTATTTTCAGGCTTTTCGATAAGGTTTTTCAGATAATCGTCATCCCAGTCGTAAACCGCCTGCATGAAATCTGCGTATTGGCCATAACAGTAGTGGGCAAAATCACCAGAATGCCCTGTTTTCTTTTTTAATGGATCCACCAGCTTTATTTTCAGCGGGATATCTTTTTTATCAGTACTTGCGTTATCGCTTTTATCAGTACCCGGATCATCGTTTTTATCAGCACTATTAATAATATCCATCAGGAAAGGGATCATACCTGCTTTGAAACCGGGAAACATTTTTATTCTTTGACTGCCCTTCTGCAAAAATACGGAAAATGCGCTGCATATTATATCAAGCGCCTTTTTTGCGTTCCTGTCGTTTGCACTAATATTGCTGTTTGTCTTATAAAGACTGAACAATACTCTCCTGAAGTGCTTCTCATCAAATCTGGAGTCCCCTTCTTTGACATCCTCATAATCCTTTGCAGCATAGCCTTCAATAAACGCCGCACTGATCAACTTTGTCCGCATTTTATAATCAAAGTACATGCTTTCGGTGTTCCCCGAACTTTTTGCCGCATCGGATAATTCTTTTATTTGTATTTTTTTCCCCTTTTGCAGATTCAGCTTCAATAAATACCGGGCAATTTTAGTTCTGACCGGCACATATGAAGCTTCCTTAAGAATCCATGAAATAATAGTGCCCACATCATTATCTGAAAGTGTTTTGTCCATTATTTCGAAACAAATTCTATATACATATGCCTGGTCCATATTCGATCTCAGGGTTGAGAAGCATTGATACAGGAATTTTCCGGGTATTGATACATAAAACTTATTATCTCCTGTAACCTTTTCGACATCTTTGAGGTTTGATTTATAATCAGATGCATTCTGATCAAGCTGATTTATCCATTTCCAATTGCCATTATTATTGTCAACGATTTCTCTATAAGCAATATGAAAGTACTTGTCCAGAATATAGGAAGGCATCTTGTCTTCGATAAATGACAGTGCCTGCTGATAGAACTTATTGTCGATACACCATTTTACAGTTGTTAATACACTGTTCTGATCTGAAAGCAGTAATCTGTATTTATCCATGAGCTCCTGCTCCAGATAATAATAAGAAGAGGATCCGGCCGCCTCACCTGCCAGCTGCCCTTTTAACTGCTCTATACCACTTTCAAACGCACTGGGATTACTGATAGATATTGAATCTGCGATTGTCTGAATAGACTCGATCAGGCCGCCATTCTCCTCCTGATCCGCTTTCTGATAATAAGAAGTCAGCAGGTCCCCCCTACCATATTCAGAAAAAGCTTTAACTGCACTGACTAACTGAATGGTATTAAATTCCTCTGTTACGTCTCTGATCAGATGTATCGGCTTTCCGGGAACAAAATCAATCGCACTGACTCCTCTGATTTCCATAATATCCCGGTTCTGCATGGAAAACAGAGAGAAGATCAGATTGAAAAAGGTTCTCTGACCACCCTGCGCGTCAAGATAAATATTGATTCTGGTGTTCTGATCATCTGATAAAACATCCCTTATCTGCTTATACAATTGGTTCATCTGCCTGATTTCAGACATGGAATCCCCTGTATAATCGCCTTTGTTAATTGTATTAAATAATGTATCTTTTATTTCTTTCTGCCTGCTACTGTCATTTCCGGAATCAAAGAAGTCAATGGAATCTGTATCGATCTTATCAAGCTGATCCAGCGCGGCCTGTATGGAATCATCGTCATATGCCTGCTTTGTTCTGTACAGTACATCTTTGGCTTCTCTCTCCCCTAATACAGTAACATGGGGACTCTGATTTACGATCTTTGACAGCACTGTATCTCCGCTCTGCAGGACTTTGACAAAAGCCAAAATCCCTTCCTTATAAACCGTTACAGCTGACTTCTCATCATATGCTTTTACGTTTTCCCATGTTTCGGGCGTCGT
>CACYCV010000322.1 GCA_902772955.1 uncultured Ruminococcus sp. | reverse complement strand
GGGTAGCTCCGGATGACTGTTCCGGACGGCAGAATCCGCAGATCCGATTATAGCTTTTCGGGAAAGGGATTTCAATTTAAGCGGTGTGCAGTGATTTGTGATCCGGGGTTGTTTACGCATATGAAAATCAGGCAACATGGACAAGGAGAACAAGAAGAGAATCTGCCCCCGCGTCTTATCGTAAAGTTGGATCCGGTAACCGGAAAAATTGTTAAAACTGATCAGCGCAACAAAATCCAAAGTCCCGACTATGAGTTGGAGCTTTATGAGAAGGACTATGTCATGCCCAGAACTCTGGCCCAGCGCAAGAAGGAATTTCTCCGGCTACTGAAAGAAAACTATGAGTTCATGCAGCAGCTTGAGGTACTCGGCAATAAGATATCCGGGTAATCAGAAGCAGGATCTGTTTTGGTATTCAGATTCAGGGAGGCTGCAGTTTTTATTGCTATGTCGAATGTTGAAGTGGTAAGCGATAAGACCATTATCTTTAATGACCGGAAATGGATAGATATCAGCGAGTATGTTCCGCTGAAAAGGAAATACCGGAATCTGGATAACACCGTGGCCTCGCTTTTCTCTGAAAATACCAGCCTTGATGCTCCAATGCAAAGTAGCTCAGGATGGTCAGACTTATCAGTCGGCACGAAAAAGACAGGCACAATCTGGCCGGGCAAAGCGTTAAGAAAAATTTGTATTCAAATCTCCAGGGCTAGTGGCAAAGAAACATGGACGGCATTTCGCTTCCCCTCCCGACGTTGACTGGCGGAAATAATAAAACAGTTGGAGACCGGAGACTGAAGGGAGGACGCAAAAAAGCCGGAAAAGATCCGGCTTGCAATATATCAGGAACTCAGAGCGTATCCCGGATATCTTTGACCTGGCGGCGGATCACCTGTCCTGGTCAAAGTCAAGGAGCTTGGGCTTGGTCACCATCCTGGTATCATGATCGAGATATTTGTTGTTGCCTGTTTGGCCATCCCATTCCTCTGATACGTCATTATAGGAGAAGCCTCCGTCGCCGTTGTCAAATCCCAGCTGTCCGAAGGTAGATGAGCCCCAGCAGTAGGTTTTTACCTCCGCCGTAAGCTGTCCCTTATCATCACGAACTTTTGCGGCGGCGCAGACTGAACGTTTGCCCACGGAAACGTCAACCACATCACCCAGAGGTTCGTCAGTGCTGCCGTTGGGGATGGGCTTTGCGGGTACGGTAACCACCGACGTAGTTTCATCAGCCTTGGAGGGGCCCCATACCAACTGCTCATCAGGATTAGATGACCCTATGCCGAAAACACCGTACTTGTTGGTTCCCTGGATGCCGTAGAGTCCTCCTTTGTCCGACAGCACATAGGAAACCTTATCCTCCGGATTGACAGACAGTTTGGCTATCTTTCCTCCGTCAAAGGTGGTGGCAGAATCAGTCACCTGTCTCACATTTGTGCGTATCCAATCAAAGTTATATACCCCGCCACGGGAATTGATAACGTTGGTTGTGAAGATCCTGGAATCATTATTCATTTCCAGCATCATTGTGCTGTCAAAAGAAGCGATGCCTATTCTGGTTACATTGCTGACGTCCTTCAGTTCAATCCAGGGGAATTCGATCCAAAAATAGAGATGATAGCTGACATTATCTTCGCCATACTCGGTCAGCAGATCCCTGAGCGAAGCAAGATTCACACCTTCCTTGCAATCTTCACTATTGTCTTCTTTGTTACCGAAGCAAACTTCGATGTAAGACCACTGATCTTTTATAAAGGGACCATACGGTGCTTTCTGCCACAATCTTCCCTGGGACTTGTTCTCCTCTTTCTCATTGATATCGGTATACTCATCCTCAACCTTCTTCCTAGAAGCCTCATACTGCTTCCTGAAGTCGGTATCAGAAGCAAGCCATGACTCCAGATCCAGCATGTTTTCCGGAAACTTGGCCAGATCTGCCTGGTCTGACATAATCAACTGCACATAAAAACCGGGCCAAGAGTCGTTCGTTATAAAACTGTTGATCCTGGTCACTGGCTGTCCGTACACACCGAACCAGGAGCCAACTTTAAGTTCGGATCCCTCTGGCAGATCTACGATTTCCCTCCAGGCCCACGGTTTTTCTCCATCAGGATCTCTCAGGGTGCCATCTGGATAGGAAACCTTCTGGGAATAGTTCTTAAGCCAGTCCTCCCGGTACTGATACCAGTGCTGCGACACAAGCCCCCGGGAGTCATTGCCCCAGCAGTAGAGATTGTGCTTGTCATCAGGATCTGCGTTCTGCACCAGTGCGCAGTAGGAGCCCTCTCCGGCTGTCAGTTCATTGACCCTGGCAACAGTATCAGGAAACTCCACCTTGACTGGTGTCGGCACCGCCTTGGCAATATCAGTCAGATCTATGCCATCCCTGTTGATTACCCCTTCTCTAATCTTTATTTCCAGTTCCGGCCATGCTTTGCCCAGCTGCATTGCGGAGTTGTCGCCCCAGCAGTATGCCTCCCCTCTTCTGGTGAGGGCGCATGACATGTCCCGCCCTAGTGTCAAACTGTCAACGCCAGTCAGCCAGTCGCCGCTGCCATCCTGCTGTCCTTTGAGAACCCTGGTAGCAAACAGTTCCTTGCCGCCGGTTTTTCCGTTGCCCAGCTGTCCCCGATCATTGCTGCCCCAGCAATACACGCCGCCGCCAAAGGTGACAGCGCAGACAAAGGTGTTGCCGGCATCAATGGACTTCACGTTGGACAGGTATTCATTTTCGGAAACTTTGACCTTCACGGGTTTGGCGGAGAAGTTGTCATTGACCATGGAGCCATTAGCAACCGGACTACCGTCTTCGTCAACAGGATATACTGCCGGATCTCCCAGATTGCCCCAAGCGTTATTTCCCCAGCAGTACACGTGATGGGTTTTGCTTACACCGCACTTGAACTCGTCCGAGTTGGAGCCTGCAAGCTGAGAAAGAGATCCCACCACCTGCTCGCTGTAGGAGTCCAGATGATAGGCTATATCGGCGTTTTTCCCGTCAGAACTGGAAATGATGCGTTCCACATCCCCACGTACAGCCTCGGCGATGTCCTCAGTTGCGGCGGCAGTAGACTCATCCTGTTCGGCTGCCATGTTTTCCATCTGCTCAGTGGACTCAGGCAACAGACCACTGCGGGCAATGACCTCACCGGTGATCAGCGCTTTCGTACTTTCATCGGTTACCGATGCAGGATCGTTGTAGTCAGACCGGGCCACTTCAGGATTGACGCCCAAGGTTTGAGCAACCTCTTCAAAGGCAGCGTCATAGTCCGACGGGGTAACGTTGTCCAGTTCAGTGCTACGATCGGTCAAGGTTGTGTATGGAGTGATGTTGGTGGCACTGTCGGCATGTGCCTTCCGATCTCCGGGCTTGAGGAAGAAGGTGGCGGACATGGCCAGCTGATTGGCCAGGGGAAGCTCATTTCCCAGAACCCAGTTGTGGGAGTCCTCGGTGGAAAGTGCAATTATCCTGACAGCAAGATCACCATGGCAGGAATTATCAGCCAGGCACGCGTAGGGAGTTTTCTTCAGGAAGTCGTTCTTCACCTTGCTTCCAATGGCAAAACTTCCCTTGTCATCGGTCATCACATCAGGCTCATCCACGTCGCACCTGAAGTTCTGATTCAGATCTGCACATACCCGGGCTCCGGAAATGTAGCCGTCTATCACCTGTCCGGCAAGGACAATTTCCGTATCCTCTGCCCCATTACCGCCGTTGTCGCCATTGTCATGGCTGTTATTGTGATTACCGCACCCCGTAAATGCCAGCGCCGATGCCACGCAGGCGGCCAGAGCGGAAATTCTAAATAATCTGTGTCTGTTGTCCATGCAACACCTCTCTTTAGAAAAAACAACCTGTAAAAGACAAGATCGCCACACCCATCAGATGAATGAAAAGCTCTGTTCCCATGAGAACAAATGCGTCATCAACTCCAGAAATGCACTGGCAGACATGGCTTTAGAGACAGGAAACGCAACCGCCTTAAGGACATGTCCAATAATAGGCAATCTTCTACATTCTATAGTTGTTACCCTATTTATTTATTTATTTTTTATAAAAATTTTAGTATAGCGTGACTCCCATCATAAACCGTCTTTGGAGCGCTCTCAACCAGTTATTCCACCTCATAGGTGGGAGCCCCTATCTTCTACATGATATTCAGTGTCGTATCCCCTCCGGTGCCAAATCCACTTTTTGCCCAACTCGGTAGGCATTCCCCAAATTCGGCGCTGGCATTATCCCAGACACAACACTTCGGATGTAATGACATTTCACTGCCCCTGCTTCTCAAAGGGCGATCCTGTCCCCCCTGTTTTCCATGCACCTGCCATTTCCCCTCCTTCCATCACCCAACCTCGCTGTGCCATTGGATGACAAGAGTCGAGTACTGAACAGGGGATCACAATTAAAGATGAACTGCTTTAATTACCCACTTACCTTTTAAAAGCAGTAAGTAGTAACGAAAAATGACAGAGGAGGCTGGAGCCCGCAGAGATAAATGGGGGCGGAGAATCAGAGCTGAAAGATAGGGGAGGAACCTCCGGGAAATGGTAGAATAGCCTCC
>CACYCV010000321.1 GCA_902772955.1 uncultured Ruminococcus sp. | reverse complement strand
GCGGAAGCCGCGGCAGTAAACTTGGACACGGCACAACCGAGCGGAACGGAGTGGAGCGCTGCCGCGAACATGTCCTGTGCGGTCACGCACCGCGAACATGTCCTGTGCGGTCACGCACCCGGGATTGCATCTTCTGACAAATTATGGTATAATAACGATAGATAACATCAGGGGGAATGCTTGTGAACTGGACCTGTCAAGAATGTGGCTTTGCGGAAAATGACGGAAGGTTTTGCCTGAAATGCGGTCAACCGCGAATGCTCGCAACCGATGCAAAAAATAACGTGAAAAAGCCTGAAAAATACGCCAGCATTGAGGAAGCAAAACAGCACTTTCAGCCACCTTATGGAAAACTGATCTCTGTCAAATATTCCGGCTGGAGCAGCGGAATGATGATGAACAGCTACCAGAATCATGCTTTGGAGCTTACATGGAAAAGCGAAGAGGAAATGATTCTGATGGACAGCTCCTCCGCCTTCGGAACACAGAGCAGCACCTGCTACCAGATCAGCGGCAGCGTTCCAGAGGAAATTCGCCGCTATGTGAAGCAGGAAAAAATCCGGGCACTGGAGCAGTTGGAGCTTCCACCGCCCGACCCGGCTTATCTGCCTACGGATTTTTCCGGCGGCAGCAGCCTGACAATGGTTTTTGATGATTCCACAGAAGGAGGACATCCACGTAAGTATTGCACCATTAACGGAGATACGCTCTCCCGTGCAGGAGGCAGGGATATCCTGACGCATATCAGGAAGCTGCTGGAACAATGTCAAAAAACCGGAACCGTTATTCAGAATATAACGGAGTCTGAATCATCTCCATTGATGGGCTTTATGGGAATGGGCATCCTCCGGAACCAGCAGGAAATACCCGCTTCCAGCACCGGATGGCGTTGTCCCTCCTGCGGCCATGATCCATGCAAAGGCAAGTTCTGTCCGGAGTGTGGTTCAAAACGTCCGCCTGAAACCGGCAGCGGAGGGGGGAACAACGCATGAACAAAGTCCGTATCACCGTCATGAAAATGGCACATTATGACGATCTGATTGCACAATTTGAAAATCCTTTGGAACACACCTGTAACATGGTGCTTGGAAAATGCTTTATTGCCAACGGATGGAAAAAACCGGCTGGCTTTTGTGACAGCGCCTGGGACAGTATCTCTCCCTTTGTCATGACCTTGGCACACGGAGGAACAGATTTATATGAAGGATGGATGAAAAATCCCAGGTCCGCAATGATTTCATGTAATGACGGATTCCGCCCCGTCAGCTTTTATCTGGAAGCACTGGACGAAAACACTGAGGATGAAAAAGGAGGGTATTAAATGGAAATGCCAGCCACCAAAGCAGCTTTGATGGAAGCCGCCGTATCAGAATACTGGAAGCTGACCGAACAGCTCAGAAAATTATCTGAGGTAGAAATTCTTTTGCTTTTTGATTTTTCCGATAAGGAAAAACCTCTCTCCTCCCTGGAAAGCCGCTGTCGGAATGTTGCGGACCTGCTGTCCGCACTTTATAAACCGCAGCAGCGGATACTGTCCCTTAAAAAAGCCTGTCCGGATTTTCTTCCGGCACTCTGCACTCAGGAGAACCCCTCTGCAGCCCTTGAGGAGCCTTGTCCACAAGATATGCAAACTGTCAGAAACCGTCTCGAACAGTCCCACCGGAGTATGATGGAATTGATTGCCGGTATTGCGGAGGAAGATTTGTTTCATCGGGAGCCTTCTCCGGGAGACATCCTGAGCCATGTTACCTGTGTCCCCTATCATCAGGCAGCAAAGATCATCAAAGCCCACCGGAAAAAACAGCGCAAAAAGCTTCTGGAAGTGGGAGCCGCTGAACAGAATCCTTCTGTCAGCGAAACACACTGACCCCAACAGCGGCAGAAAAAAGATCGACCGACAAGCAGCCCGGAAAAGAATCTCTGTCGTTTTGACTAATGATTCTATCCCCGCAGGGGGTATCCATCACCTTGCGGGGATGCTTTGGAAATTGTAAGAAAGATTCCGGAAAATGACATACTTTTTTGAGGATCTGTATGGGGAATATTGGAAAGTCCTGGATTCAAATTGTTCAAAAAAGATTGAATTCTGGAAAAAGATGTGTTATAATTGTTGATATCTTATGAGATACTTCGACAGGTTCGTGTATGGCCGATGTCAAGATAAAAGGAGGATTTTTATGGGGTTTTTCTCTAAACTTTTTGGGAGTGAACAAGATGCACAATCGGCAAGAAATCTCATGAATGACTTATTCAAAGGAAATCAGGCAAACCAGCATCCACAGCAGGCACAGAATACCGTCACTACCACCTCCCCCCAGGCAGCTTCACAGCCCGAAGAACCGTCTCCGTCCGGTTTCTCATGGGGCGAGGATATGCCGGATGAACCCAATCAGTTCAATTACCAGGGAAGCTATCAGCAGTATTTTGAGGAAATATTCCGTCAGGTTTTTTCCGATTACGATGTACAGCGCACCTTTGGAAAATATACCAACAATCCGATTTATACCTTCCGGAAAAACGGACAGACTGCCCTTGTGGTTGAGCTGCTGTCTGAAAGAAGTGCCTCCAAAAAGCTGCGCAATGATTGTGCCAGAAGCGGTATTCCCTATCTCCGCTATTACTATGATCATGACGGCTGGTGGAATACCAGAGCCTATGTCACGACTCGTACCCGTAATGCCCTGAAATTCTGAACAGGGAACATCATTTATCAAAAAACAGAAAGAGAACGCTTTGCACCTGCGGCAGATCCGGCACAAATTCTCTGAATGGCTTCGCAGGTAGCCAATTTGTGTACGATCCGGTATATCCCATAATTTTATGGGATTTAATGATTTCTCTTTCTGTTTTTTTTTTTGAAAAAAGCAATCCCTGCCGTCTGAGTATCGGCAGCCGGATTCACCTTGATTCAGAACGGAGGAAGCACATGTCCATGCTGCAGCTGCTTTCGGAGGAATCCTCCTGGAAGCAATTCTATCGCTACAAATCCTCACTGGCCGTCCGTCAGTCTTTTGAATCTGAGCTGTCATCCTTTATTGAAAAGAAGACGTATCTTCCAATTTGTGAACGTATCATACAATGTCAATCCTTCCCTCTTCCCTCCAAGGCAATCATCAATAAATCCAATTCCCAAAAAAAGCGAACGGTCTATCTCTATCCCAAGGCGGAAACCACTGTTCTGAAATTACTGACCTATCTGCTGCTGCGGAAATACAATTCGCTTTTTTGTGATAATTTATATTCCTTCCGACCGGGACGAACCGCCAAGGATGCTGTACGCAAATTTGCTTCTCGCAGCGACCTGCGCACCATGTATTTTTATAAAGCGGATATCAGCAATTATTTCAATTCCATCCCCGTTTCGATCCTGACCGAACAGCTGCAGGATGTCCTGAGGGAGGATCAAGAGCTGCTGGTTTTTTTGTGCAGGCTGCTGGAGGAGCCTCACGTATCCGACAAAGGCAGAATCGTGACAGAAAAAAAAGGGATTATGGCCGGAACTCCGCTTTCGGCATTTTATGCCAATCTGTATCTGCGGGATCTGGATCAATGGTTCTTTGACAGAGACATTCCCTATGCCCGTTATTCGGATGACATCATTGTCTTTGCCGATACTTCCCACAAGGTACGGGAATACGCCGCTTTGATACGGGATTTTCTTGCTCTGCGGCAGCTGAAAATGAATCCTAAAAAGGAATGCTTCGGAACTCCCGACAGTGGATGGACCTTTCTTGGTTTTTCCTGCAAAGGGAGCATCATTGATATTGCTCCAGTCACGGTTCAGAAAATCAAAGCCAAAATGCGCCGTAAGGCAAAGGCTCTGCAGCGATGGCGTCAGCGGAACGATATCGACGGTGAAAAAGCAGCAGCAGCCTTCATCCGGATCTTTAACCGGAAGCTGCTGGAATCTCCGGAGGATCATGAGCTTTCCTGGAGCTGCTGGTTTTTTTCCGTCATCAACACCGATGCCAGTCTGAAAGTCATTGACAATTATGCCCAGGACTGTCTGCGGTTTCTGATCAGCGGCACCCGCAGGAAATCCCGCTATCAGGTGCGGTATGAGCAACTGAAAGACCTCGGCTACCGGAGCCTGGTTCACGCCTTTTATCAGCATCAGCAGCCTCAGGAGCGTCCGATTTAGTAACGAAAAGCTTTTCACTGTTTCAATTCCCTTTTGAAATATCAGAATCACAGAAAAATTCCACATACTTTCCTCATTGATTCCCAACACGTTCCAAAAAAGAATGATATGATACAGACATCAAAGGAAAACACCAATCCTTCATAACACAAATCATTCAAAATCAAGGAGGTTATTAATATGTTAAAAAAGACAATTGCCCTCTTCACATCCACTTTCCTGCTCTGCACCCTTGCCGGCTGCGGTTCATCCTCCGAACAGAGTT
>CACYCV010000320.1 GCA_902772955.1 uncultured Ruminococcus sp. | reverse complement strand
GTCGTATTCAAAGGCGTATTGCCCGATGGCGGTGAGGCCATCCGGAAGTGTCAGCTCTGACAGCACGGAACAGCCATTAAAGGCGCTTTCGCCAATCTCGGTAACGCCTGTCGGGATGTTAATGGCTTTCAGTTTTTTACAGTGGACAAATGCACATTTGGGGATAGCGGTCAGCTTGGAGGGAAGATTGACGGTTTCCAGTTCGTTGCAGTAGCGGAAGACGCCTTCGTTTAATGAAGTGACGGATTCAGGGAGCCGTGCTTCCTTCATCTTTTCACAAAGTGAGAAGGCGTATTCTCCGATCTCGGTGACACCGTCAGGTACCCATACGGATTCCAGATTCTTACATTCTCTGAATGCTTTGTTTCCGATCTGCTTAAGGGTTGAGGGAAGATACAAATTTTTTAGTGTTAATTTTCCCTTAAAGCATTCGTCACTGATATCCGTAATCCCTTCGCCGATGACTACCGTTTCAGTAGAATAGTCTTCGAGATTATTTGTGATGGAGCCTGTCCCTTCCACGACAAGGATATAACCGTCATAAATGGTAAAGTGTGCATTGTCGCCGCAGGAGCCTGTTTTTTTCACCTTTTTGCCGGCATACTCACTGCGAGTATGGCCGTGAAAAAAGTATAACTGTTCTTTTCATATGATGCTTCCTCCGTTTTTCGTAAAGCTCCTTCGGACGCAGTGTACCGGTCAGACGGTTTTTCCGTCCGGGTTTCATCAGCCTTTCCTTAGTTTTTAAGGCTTTGCATGGGGGCGGGAATTCTGCCGCCTCTGGCGATGAATCTGGCGGGAGATTTGGGGTTGATGTCCATGATGGGACCGTTGCCCAGCAGACCGCCGAAATTCAGCTCCTCGCCGGCTTTTTTGCCGATGGCAGGAATCAGACGGACGGCGGTGGTTTTGGAGTTGACCATACCGATAGCGGCTTCGTCAGCAATAATGCCGGAAATGATCTCCGCAGAGGTATCTCCCGGAATCGCAATCATATCCAGCCCCACGGAACAAACTGCTGTCATAGCTTCCAGCTTGGTGAGAGACAGCGCCTTGCTTCTGGCGGCTTCAATCATGCCGGCGTCCTCGGTTACGGGAATAAAGGCACCTGACAGTCCTCCCACATGAGAGGATGCCATGACGCCGCCCTTCTTGACGGCATCATTCAGCATAGCCAGACATGCTGTCGTACCGTGAGCGCCGCACTGCTCCAGTCCCATTTCCTCTAAAATATAGGCAACGGAATCACCGATAGCGGGTGTGGGAGCCAGAGAGAGGTCGACAATGCCAAAGGGAACGCTCAACCGGCGGGAGGCTTCCTTGGCGACCAACTGTCCGGTTCTGGTGATTTTGAAGGCGGTTTTCTTGACGATATCCGCAACCTCTGTAATGTTGCAGTCTCCGGCCTTTGCCAGGGCGGCTCTGACAACACCCGGTCCGGAAACGCCGACATTGATGACGCAGTCCGGCTCACCGGCACCGTGGAAAGCACCTGCCATAAAGGGGTTATCCTCCGGAGCATTGCAGAATACGACTAATTTGGCGGCTCCGATACAATCACGGTCTGCGGTCAGTTCGGCGGATTTGCGGATGACCCTGCCCATTTTAGCAACAGCGTCCATATTGATACCCGCTTTGGTGCTGCCGATATTGACAGAGGAACAGACCTTTTCGGTACAGGAAAGGGCTTCCGGAATGCTTTCGATCAGAGCGTAGTCTCCCGGAGCAAAGCCCTTGTGGACTAATGCGGAATAGCCGCCCACAAAATTGACACCGACGGTATCCGCTGCCTTATCCAGTATCTTTGCGAATTTGACGGGATTCATGGTAGGACAGGCAGCTGCCAGCATGGCAACAGGTGTCACGGCAATTCGTTTGTGAATAATAGGAATACCGAATTCCTTACTGATATCCTCACCGGTACGGACAAGATGCTCTGCATAGCGGCAGATTTTGTCATATACCTTCTGACAGGCCGCATCAATGTCGTCATCAATGCAGTCCAGCAAGGAAATACCCATGGTGATGGTACGGACATCAAGATTTTCGTTATCGATCATGTTAATCGTTTCCAGAATATCATGTGAATTAATCATAGGGTTACAACCGTCCTTTATCAGCCCGAAGACTCAGATTTTATGCATAGCGTTAAAAATATCCTCGTGCATGACGTGGATTTTGACGCCCATTTCTTCTCCCTTTGCGGTGAGGGAATCCACCAACTGGGAAAAGGGAACTGTACAGGCGGTAATATCAACAAACATAATCATGGCAAACATCCCCTGCAGCACAGACTGTGTTACTTCAATGATATTGACGCCGACTTCTGCACACTCGCTGGATACCTTTGCAAGAATTCCCACGGTATCTTTTCCCAAAACTGTAATGACTGCATTCATATACGGAAACCTCCTATAGTTCTGCCGTTTTCTGACGGCTGATATGTTCATGCGTTGAAATGCTTTCACCTTTCAATCCTGCGTTCCGATGTTCTGCCTGAACCATCGCAGACGCCACACAACCATTATCCTATTTTTTCCCAAACTTGTCAAGCACCAATGTCGTTGGTGCGTGACCGCACGGGACGTGTTCGCGGGCGCGTGACCGCACAGGACGTGTTCGCGGTGCGTGACCGCACAGGACGTGTTCGCGGCAGCGCTCCACTCCGTTCCGCTCGGTTGTGCC
>CACYCV010000319.1 GCA_902772955.1 uncultured Ruminococcus sp. | reverse complement strand
TCTCGGGGTAAGGCACTAATCTTTCCCTCCACAACCTCTTGATTTACTGCTTTGGTTTTACGTTTACCTTTTGGACTTCGGTTTGTTGTGCAACCTTATCCACCATTTAGCCTTGTATCAAGTTTCTGTTCGTAGGCTCGAAAGGTTTGCTACACCGTTTCCTCCCCTGTTTCCATTACTGCAAACAGCTTGCGGTTCGCTACACTTGGCGGTAACTACCCGTGACAGGACTTTCACCTGTGAGATCAGTGTCATGCCCGACACACCAAAAAAACCACCCCATCCGTTCCTTTGCCGGGAACGTGTGGGGTGGTTTGCTGTTGATGGAATTACTGTTCAGTAGCAGCCAGCTCTGCTTCTCTGGCCTCCATTTTCTTGATTCTCTTCTCGCCCTCGTCTGCCAGTGCCTTGAATTCGGCAATGGTGGTCTTCATCACCGGCAGTGCCTTTGACTTGTACTCCGTGACGGCGTCCAGGGCAGCAAAGGTATCTGCAAAGGCGTTTCTCAGGGTGTCTACAGAAACATTGGTTTCCATAGCCTGCTGCTGAATCGCTGCGCCCTGCTCCTTCAGCATTTTGGAGGTACCGCTGATAATCTTGTTGGTGGCCTCGTTGACGGCATTGACCTTCTCCAGAACAATTTTCTGGTTGTACAGCGCGCTGGCAACGGTAACCGCAATGCGAAGTGCCGACACCGTTACGTTTTCGGCACGGTCAACTGCACGGATCAGCTCACGGTTGTTGCGGCGGACAATTTCCATAGCAATAATGCCCTGCATATTGACAGCCTGCATCTGCTGCATATCCATTACCTTCTGACGCAGCGGGAACTGTACCTCTTCTTCGATGAATTTAATTCTCTCTTCATCCACGTCTTCAATCTTTGCCTTCTCAATGGCTGCCGTAATGGCATCATCCATCTGCATACCCAGCTCGATCTGCTGCGCCAGTCTCTTGGTCAGCTCACGAAGTGCCAGCTGCTCCACTTCCAGCGTCGTGTTGTCGTGCTTCAACACTTCCTTGCCCCTTCCAAGAGAAGCCACCGTCTTGGCAATCACGTCATCAGCCTTTTCAAACTTGGCAAAATAGGTTTTGACCGGATGGAACAGCTTGCCGATCGTGCCCTTCTTGACAAAGTTGACCCCGGAGGGATCCAGATCCTTCATCTGAACCTGCAGCTGGGCAAGACCGTTGACAATCTCTCCGTTTTCGCCGCCCATTCTGCTCAGCTCATTGAGCCGAACGTTCAGCAGCTCATTTTTTGCGGTGGATTTTTCAACAATATCCGTACCGAAGTTTTCAATTGAGGAGACAATCTCTCTTCTGTCCTTGAGAGAACCCAGATCAAAATTGAAAAGCTCATCTGTGTTGTTATCGGCAACCTTCTCTAATTTTTCCTTGGTTTCGGGAGCGGGAACAAGCTCTTCCTTGACTTCTTCCTTTACTTTTTCTACATCGGGTAAATCCATTGAAAATGCCATTGTTTTTTCCTCCTGTTTCTGTATTTGATATAGACAGCCGCCCGGCGGCAGGAATTACATTTCGGAATTGAACAGATTTTTCAGCTGATAGACAATGTCATCACTTTCCGCATTGATGGTGGCGGCTTCGTTAATTTCGGAAATGCGCTTCAGGGCATCAATATCGGCATTATAGCCGATGGTATAGACCGGAACCTGATGTTCCCTGAGAATATCCTCGATATCATTCAGGTTGGCACCCCGGTTCTGAGCTCCGTCACTGAGCAGAAAAATCATGGGCTTGGCGTCCGGCATGTCGGTTTTCTGCTTCTGGATCATATCCAGCGCCACCAGCAGCGCATCGTTGGTGGCTGTCTGTCCGTTGGCATCCAGACTCAGCACAGCGCCCTTGAACAGCGCCTGCTGATTGAGATCAAACTTTCCGATGGGAAGATTAAGATACACATCGTTGCTGTAGGAAATCAGCCCCACATAATGCTCCTTATTGATATAGCGCATGGAGTTGATGAGGGAGGTTTTCAGGGAATTCAGAGGTTCTCCGCTCATGCTGCCGGAGACATCCGCCACAAATACCGCAATGATTTCCTTGCCGCTGTTTTTGTTTTCTTTGTAAAGCTTCTGCGCCGCCAGCAGCACATCGCCGGCAATATTGTCCGGCAGCTCACTGCGATAGCTTTCGTTCTGGTTGAAGCCGCAGGCAGTCGCGGACCTCTGCTGCTCTTCACTCAGGCAGTATTCAGCGAACTTTTTCAGTACACTGAGCTTATCCTGGGATAGATCCCCCAGCGCATACAGGGGATTGTCGTGTCTGACACCGAAGGGGGTAAACCTGTAGAAGTTTTTCAGAGACGAATCATTGTAATACTGCTGATATTCCATCACCATAGCATCCAGGGAACCGGATTCCGCCGCTTTTCTCATCTGCAGGGTATTATAGGATACCAGGGGAACATTTTCCTGGAACAGCTTGAAACCATCGGTAGCGGCTGTGCTCAGCAGATTCTCGGAATCGTAGGTATAGAGGGTATTCACCAGAAAATTCAGACCGGTCGAGCTGATAAAGGGGTTGGTATAGCCCATGAGCAGCTCTCCTCCCGCCGTTGTCTTGGCAATGACGCTCATGCTGGCGGAGCCGTATTTGTCATAGATTTCCTGATATTTGCTGTTGGAAAGCAGAATACCTGCCACATTGCCGCAAAGCTTCTTTTCAATCAGGGTTGTCTTGACATGGCTGGCATCCAGCATACTGCCCCAGAACACATTGGAGGGGCTGATGGCATCGGGAACATATTTCCCGGTGGTAATATAGTCCATAGCCAGTCCGGAGGAAACCGAACGGATCGAAACGGTCATACGCTTGCCGTTCACGGTAAATTTTTCCCGGTTAAAGGCATTGGCAGCGTCATTCAGCCAGCCATCGGTGCCCTTTCCCGCTTTTTCCGGTGAGGAAAAAATCTCAACCGTCACCAGTTTGTCCACATCGGCATCATCCACCATGGTACCGTCCACAGACAGGGGATATTTGGAGATATCGGGCAACTCTTCCTGATCGCTCAGGGTATCCGTATCATCAACCGGTGCCTTTTTGGTGTTCACGTTGACCACCTTGATCTGACTGAGCAGATTCTGATAATTCTTTTCAATGCGTTCCACACGCTTCTGTTCTTCGGTTTTACCCATGTCCTGGGTAATCATTATACCCACAAAGACACCAAAAAAGACCAGAATCGCAATGCCGACAAAAATAGCAGCCTTCGTACCTTTTGAAAGACGATTCATATTATTCCTCCCTTTCTGTTTTAAAATCGTTTCAGATCAGCTTTTGTAATACTTTGTCTGATCAATCAGGTCGTTGATTTCCTGAATGGCAGCAATGTTTTCCAGTCCCTTTTCGTCCAGATCGTCCAGTTTGGAAATTTCCAGCAGCAGACCGTCCAGCTTGATCAGGATTTCCTCATTCATGGATACCAGATCCCGGACATATTCGATATGCTCCCGATAGATTCCCATCTGGGTATCCACAGATTTTGATACCACACTGACTCCGCCGGGAGGGCGGGAATCCGCAATCTTTTGTCTGAGCTTTTCATAATCCTTATAGTCAAAAATCAGCATCCTGTTCAGCATTTTCTTGATATTATTATAGAAAAGCGCCTGCACGGGATTAATGGTATTCTGAAAGCGGGAATAGGTAATCTCCTGCGGCAGGAAGAATTGCTCCAGGATACTGTCCAGTGCCCTGTCCTTATCCTTCATTCTGCCCACCTGCTCAATGGCGTTGTCAATTTCTTCGTCAAATACGCCTTTGCCTTTTTTGGCCTTGAGTGCCTCGGCATAATCCTCCGGTTTGGTGAACTCATTGCCTTTTAGGAAGTGCAGCATGGGTTCTTCCGCCGGTTTTTCCTGAAACAGCAGGACATAGTTGCCATAGCAGAAGGCAATCAGACTCATAACGATCACGGTAACCGCCATGGCAATTTTGAATGCTTCTCCTACAAAGTTCAGTCCCACCAGAGAAGGGGAAAACAATATCACATTCAGGAGAACGATACCAAGATTCAGACATACAATTTTCAGTGCCCGATGCTTCATGTTTCGTATCCTCCTTTTCGCCTCTCTTTCTTCGCATTCTGCCGTTTCCACAGGAGGCATCTGCGAAGCATTTGAGTATTTTGCTTGATAGTACGTCAACCGCACTATGATAATTTTACTATTCTGACACCGCTTTGTCAATACAAATGGTCCCCTCCCTTTCGTCAGAAAAGTAGAAACTCCCCCACTTTTGGCAAGCCGTAACTGCGCCGATTGCTTTGCAAAGAGGTCTTTCGTTTCATGAAAAACCACCCCATCCGTTCCTTTGCCGGGAACATGTGGGGTGGTTTGCTGTTGACGGATGGAATTACATTTCGGAAATGAACAGATTTTTCAGCTGATAGACGAAGCTCACAAAAGGGATGATGGATCTGTTTGATTATTTTCCTGATGCGAAAAAATATCTATCATTCTGCACAAAATAAAATCGGAAATTTTGGCAGGATGCCCCGCCTTTTCCGGAAGGAATTGCAATTGACTTTACTTTTGTTCCGTTTTATAATAGTTAAGTGTTCCATAATGGGGAGGAGTTTTTTCCTTGCCCTTTTTCAGTCGGAAATTTTCAGCAGACGCCCTGCGTTCTGATGGAGAATCAGCTCCTTTTCCTCTGCGCTGATGCCCTTCAGTTCCCGGAAATGTTCCAGCGTTTGTTTCTGGTCATTCCAAGGACAGTCTGTGCCGAACAGCATTTTTTCCGCACCGTGGCGGCGGATCACACTGACCACATCATCGTCGTCCGTTTCACAGAACCGCATCAGGGATTTGAAGGAACAGCTGATATCCAGATAGCAATTACTCCCCAACAGATATTTCTCCACATCCCGGTGGACAAACATCCCTCCTAAATGGGCAAAAACCAGGAACGGCTCTGTCACACCGGTTTCCCGGCTTACCCTGTCTACAACAGCCCGTCCTTTTTCCGGGGGACAGTGAATCACGTCAAAGGCAGGATCCACACCGGCATGGGTCACCACCAACAGCCCCAGACGGGCGCAGACGGAAATAATCCGTACATAACGCTCATCGTCTATAAAGGTTCCGGTATAGTCCGGATGAATCTTGATACCCCTGAATCCCTGCTCCTTGAGCTTCTGCAGCTTTTCCTCAGGGTTTTCGTCATCAGGATGAATCCCACCGAAGGATATTACCCGGTTCTGTCTCTGATTGAGCTCCCATGCAAATTGATTGATGGTATCAAACTGTCCTTTCCTCGTGGCAACCGGCAAAATCACCGAACGGTCAATTCCCGCTGCGTCCATACTCTGCAGCAAACCGTTCAGCGTTCCGTCCGTAAAGGCCTCAACCTCCTTGGCTGCGTGTTTCAGCGCCTCAATGGTACGGGCTGCTATTTTGTCCGGATAAATATGGGTATGAAAATCGATTACCATGCCATCACCTTTTTCTCTTTGTCTTTGATAATATGTGTCCTGTCTGCCGTTTTTTGGCAAAAAGACTATAACACATATTATTAAAATAATAATTCTGTTATAGAATTAAAAATAAAGGAGACAACAACTTATGGATCTGTTCATCAAAATCCTGTTCCTGGTCGTGTTCTTTGCGATCATGATAGGAGTAGGTATCTACTGTCGGAAACAAGCCACCGATGTTAACGGCTTTGTTCTTGGCAACCGTTCCGTAGGCCCCTGGCTTACTGCTTTTGCCTTCGGTACTTCGTATTTTTCCGCCGTTATTTTTGTCGGCTATGCCGGACAGTTTGGCTGGCGTTTCGGTCTGGCCTCCACCTGGATCGGCCTGGGCAACGCCTTTATCGGTTCCCTGCTGGCATGGAACATTCTGGGGCGCCGTACCCGTGTCATGACACAGCATCTGGATTCCGCCACCATGCCTGATTTTTTTGCCAAGCGTTACAATTCCAAGTCGCTGAAAATTGTGGCCTCCATCATTATCTTTATCTTCCTGATTCCCTACACCGCATCGCTCTACAACGGACTGTCCCGTCTGTTTGAAATGGCCTTCCACATTCCCTATGCCTACTGCGTTATCGGCATGGCTGTTCTCACAGGCATCTATGTCGTATTGGGCGGCTACATGGCCACCGCTATCAACGACTTTATTCAGGGTATCATCATGCTGGTAGGCATTATTGCTGTCATTGCCGCGGTTCTGCAGCAGAACGGCGGTCTGACGGAAAGTATCGCCAAGCTTTCTGCGACAAGCACCACTACCTCCTCCGGTACTGTGATGAACGGTGCCTATACCTCCTTCTTCGGTCCGGATATTATCAGTCTCATCGGCGTGGTCATCCTGACCTCTCTGGGCACCTGGGGTCTTCCTCAGATGGTTCAGAAATTCTATGCCATCAAAAGTGAAAAATCCATCAGCACCGGTACGATTGTATCCACCATCTTCGCTATTATCGTTGCGGGCGGCTGCTACTTCCTGGGCGGCTTCGGCAGACTCTTCGGTCAGCCAGGTCCCGATGGCAAGCCCCAGGGCGGCTTTGACAACGTCATTCCCTCCATGCTGGAAAATCTTTCTCCCATTCTCATCGGTATCGTAGTCGTACTGGTACTGTCTGCCTCCATGAGTACCCTGTCCAGTCTGGTACTGACCTCCAGCTCCGTTCTGACCATTGACTTCATTGATCCGGTATTCTGCCGCAAAAAAGCCATGACAGAAAAGAAAAAGGTTCTCTGGATGCGGATTTTTATCATCTTCTTCATTGTGGTTTCCGCTCTTATTGCCATTGTGCAGGCCAATTCCCCTGTTTTGTTCATTTCCCAGATGATGGGTGTTTCCTGGGGTGCCCTGGCAGGTGCCTTCCTGGCTCCCTTCCTGTATGGTCTGTATATGAAGCGTGTTCCCAAAGCCGCTGTCTGGATCAATTTCGTCATCGGCATCGGCATTTCCGTAGCGTCCTTTATCTTCAACCTCACCGGCGTCAAATTTGACAATGCCGTTCTGGAATATTTCAAATCTCCCATCAATGCCGGTATGCTGGCAATGCTTTTAGGGCTGGTACTGACGCCCATCATCACCCTCATTGCCCCTGCCAAGGACAAAGAAAGAACCGATCAGATTTTTGCCTGCTACAATAAGAAGGTAACGGTTTCTTCCAAAATCTCCATTGACGAAGAAGAGACACCGGAAGTAATCACACCTTCCGCACAAAAAAACAATACGGTCAAAAAAAGCACCGGAAAATCCGGAAAATCAAAAAATAAAAAAAGGAAATGATAACCATGATGTTTCAGAAGGACATTGAAACAATGCCAAGAGACCAGATTGAAGCCCTGCAGCTTGAACGTCTGAAGGAAACCGTCAAGTACTGCTATGACAACGTCCCCCTCTATCACAAGCGTCTGACTGACTGCGGTGTGGGAGACGGCTCCAAAATCAAGACACTGTCGGATATTGAGTATATCCCCTTTACCACCAAGGATGACTTCCGGGATAACTACCCCTTTGGTCTGTCTGCGGTACCCATGAAGGACATCGTACGGATTCACGCCTCTTCCGGTACCACCGGAAAGCCCACCGTAGGCGTCTACACCAAAGAGGATCTGAAAATCTGGGCTGACCTGGTGGCTCGTGTTGCAGTGGCCGGCGGTGTTACCTCTGACGATGTAATTCAGATCAGCTTCGGCTACGGTCTGTTTACCGGCGCTCTGGGACTGCACTACGGCATGGAAAACATCGGTGCCACCGTCATTCCCGCCTCCTCCGGCAATACCGAAAAGCAGCTGATGATGATGCGGGACTACGGCGTTACCGGACTGGTTGCCACTCCTTCCTATGCCCTCTATCTTTCCGAAGCCGTCAAGGAAGCCGGCTATCCGCTGTCTGACTATAAGCTTCGTCTGGGCATTCTGGGTTCCGAGCCCTGTACCCCGGCCATGCGTTCTCAGATTGAATCCAACTTCAACATCCGTGTTTCCGACAACTACGGCATGACGGAGCTGGGCGGCCCCGGCGTATCCGGCGACTGCGAAGCCCGCAACGGGATGCACTTTGCGGAAGATCACTTCCTGCCGGAGATCATCGACCATGACACAGGCAAGCGTCTGGGAGAAGGAGAAATCGGTGAGCTGGTAATCACCACTCTCACCAGAAAAGCCATGCCGGTACTGCGCTATCGCACCAAGGATATCACCAGAATCAGCTATGAGCCCTGCTCCTGCGGCAGAACCCATGCCAGAATGGCCAAAACCATGGGCAGAACCGATGATATGCTGATTATCAAGGGCGTCAACGTATTCCCCACCCAGATTGAAAACATTCTCATCAATATCAAGGACATTGCTCCTCACTACATGCTGGTAATCACCAGAGAACACTTCAAGGACAACCTGGAGATCAAGGTTGAGCTGGACAACGCCGAGCTGCTGGAAAACTATCAGCGTCTGAGCGACCTGAAAAAGCACATTGAAGCCAAAATGCAGTCCATTTTAGGCCTGCGTACCAAAGTAACTCTGGTGGCTCCCAAAACCATCGAACGTTTCCAGGGCAAAGCCAAGCGCATCGTTGACCTCCGCAACCAGTAATCAAGGCGGGGTGCCTCCGCTGTCGACTTGTCTGATACACTCCTCATTCAGGGTTATTGTTTAGTGGAACGACTTACTTTACAAATCATACAAAGTATTAGATTGTAGCGTAGCGAATACGTCCTGCGCGGTCACGCGCCCCCGAAAACGAATATGACTAATAGTCTTTGTATCCTGGTTTGTTGTTTAGAGGAATCCATGCTTTTCCATTTTACAAAGTGTGGGATGTCAGCGAAGCGAACACGTCCCGTGCGGTCACGCACCCGAACCTACTATAAAAACAAGGTGGTATGAAAATGAAAGAAATGATGATCGGAAATGCCGCATTGGCAAGAGGTCTCTATGAGGCCGGCTGTGCCGTCATTTCCAGCTACCCCGGTACCCCCAGTACGGAAATTACAGAAGAATTTGCAAAGTTTCAGGATGTCTACTGCGAGTGGGCACCAAATGAGAAAGTTGCGATGGAAGCAGCCTTCGGCGCTTCCCTCCGTGGCAAGCGTTCCGCCTGCTGCATGAAGCACGTCGGTCTGAATGTTGCTGCTGACCCGCTGTTTACCATGTCCTATACCGGTGTCAATGCTGGTATGGTCATCTGCGTGGCAGACGACCCCGGAATGCACTCCTCCCAGAATGAACAGGATTCCCGTCACTATGCCATTGCTTCCAAGGTTCCTATGCTGGAGCCTTCCGACTCTCAGGAAGCGCTGACCTTTGCAAAGATCGCTTATGAGCTGTCGGAGCAGTTTGACACCCCTGTCTTTATCAAAATGTGTACCCGTGTCGCTCACTCCCAGAGCATTGTAGAAAAGGGCGAGCGCACAGAGGTGACCAAGGAATACGTCAAAAATCCCCGCAAATATATCATGGCGCCTGCCAATGCCATTGCGCGGCACCCTTTTGTAGAGGAAAGAACCGCCAAGCTGACGGAATATGCGGAAACCTCTCCCCTGAACCGTATCGAAAAGGGTGACGGCAGCTATGATTTCGGTATCATTACCTCCTCTACCTCCTATCAGTACGTCAAAGAGGTATTCGGTGATAAGGTTTCCGTACTCAAGCTCGGGTTGATCAATCCCCTGCCAGTTAAACTGATTCAGGATTTCGCCGCAGAGGTCAAAACTGTCTATGTCATCGAAGAACTGGATCCCATCATCGAAACTCACTGCCGTATGATCGGCGTCAGCGTTACCGGCAAGGAAAAATTCTCTCTGCTGGGTGAATTCTCTCAGAAAACCATCGCAAAGGCCTTTGATCTGCCGGAAAAGGAAACCGTCTGTCTGGATACGGACATTCCCGTTCGTCCCCCGATGATGTGCTCCGGCTGTCCTCATAGAGGCATCTACTATGTTCTGGCCAAAAACAAAATTACCGTCCTGGGAGATATCGGCTGCTATACCCTTGGCTCCATGCCTCCCCTGAACGCACTGGATATGACCCTTTGCATGGGCGCTTCCGTGTCCGGTCTTCACGGCTACAATAAGGCCGGAGGGGAAGAAACCGAAAACAAGACCGTCTGCGTCATCGGTGATTCTACCTTTATGCACTCCGGCGTCACCGGTCTGATTAATATTGCCTACAACCAGTCCAATTCCACCGTAATCATTCTGGATAACTCCATTACCGGCATGACCGGTCATCAGCAGAACCCCACCACCGGCTATAACATCAAGGGTGATCCCGCCGGAAAGGTTGATCTCGAAAGCCTGTGTCATTCCGTAGGCATCAACTCTGTCAGAGTCGTGGATCCCTATCAGCTGGACGAATGTGAAAAGGTCATCAAGGAAGAGCTGGCCAAAAATGAACCCTCCGTGATCATTTCCCGCAGACCCTGTGTGCTGCTGAAATATGTCAAGCCCAAAAAGCCGCTTCATGTCAACACCGATAAGTGCAGAGGCTGTAAGCGCTGCATGAAATTCGGCTGTCCGTCTATTTCCTTCCGTGACGGTCATGCCGTGGTAGACAATACTCTGTGTATCGGCTGCGGCGTATGCGCCGGACTGTGTCCATTTGACGCATTTGAAAAGGAGGGTGAATAATCATGGAAACCAGGAATATTATGATCGTCGGAGTCGGCGGACAGGGCTCCCTGCTGGCCTCTAAGCTGCTGGGCAGACTGTTGGTGGATGAAGGCTATGACGTCAAGGTCAGCGAGGTTCACGGCATGAGTCAGCGCGGCGGTTCCGTTGTAACCTATGTCCGTTTCGGAGAGAAGGTCTATTCCCCCATTATTGACGAGGGCGAAGCGGATTTCATCGTCAGCTTTGAAAAAATCGAAGCGGCTCGTTATATCCGTGACCTGAAAAAAGGCGGTACCGTCATCGTCAACACCCAGCAAATCGATCCCATGCCCGTCATTATCGGCAACACCACCTATCCTGCCGCCATTTTAGAGGAAATGACGCAAAAGGGTGTTCATGTAGATGCCATTGACGCTCTCACCCTGGCCGGTGAAGCGGGTTCTGCCAAGGCCTGCAACATTGTACTCATGGGCAGACTGGCCAAGTATTTTGATATTCCCTACGAAAAATGGGAAGCCGCCATTGAAAAATGCGTCAAGCCTGCCTTTATTGATATCAACAAAAAGGCCTTTGCCCTTGGATATCAGAATTAAGAAAAAACAATATTCCCTTATGCAACAGAATTCAGACTGAAAAAAGGAAAGTGTGAGTAATATGGAAAAGCGTTATTTCCAACCGGAAGCCGAAACCATGCCTCTGGACGAGCTGCAGGCCCTGCAAAGTGAAAAGCTGGTCAAGCAGGTTCGTTACGTCTACGACAATGTACCCTACTACCGCAATCTCATGGACGAAAAGGGAGTCAAACCAGAAGACATCCATGGAATTGAAGATCTGCACAAGCTTCCCTTCCTGAAAAAGGATGATCTGCGGGAGGCTTATCCCTATGGATTGCTGGCGACAGACATCAGAAACTGCGTCCGCATCCATTCCACCTCCGGCACCACCGGCAAGCGTGTCGTAGCATTCTATACCCAGCATGATATTGACCTGTGGGAAGACTGCTGTGCCCGTGCCCTGGCCGCTGCCGGAGCCACCAAAGAGGATGTTTGTCAGGTCTGCTACGGCTACGGTCTGTTTACCGGCGGTTCCGGTCTGCACGGCGGTTCTCATCGTCTGGGCAGCCTGACCCTTCCCATGTCCAGCGGCAATACCGACAGACAGATTCAGTTTATGATGGATCTGAATTCCACCGTTCTGTGCTGTACTCCCTCCTATGCTGCCTACATCGGAGAAACCCTGAAGGAAAAGGGCTATCGTCCCGAGGACAACAAGCTGAAATTCGGCATTTTCGGTGCGGAACCCTGGACGGAGGAAATGCGTCGTGATATTGAACAGTCTCTGGGCATCAAGGCCTATGATATTTACGGCCTGACCGAGCTGAGCGGCCCCGGCGTTGCCTTTGAATGTGAAGAACAGAGGGGAATGCACATTAACGAGGATCATTTCATTGCAGAAATCATTAATCCGGAAACAGGAGAAGTGTTGCCGATAGGAGAAAAAGGTGAGCTGGTCTTTACCTCTCTGGATAAGGAAGCCTTCCCCCTGTTGCGTTACCGTACCAGAGATATCTGCATTCTGTCCCGTGAAAAATGCTCCTGCGGCCGTACCTTTATCCGCATGACCAAACCTCTGGGGCGTTCCGACGACATGATGATTATCCGCGGCGTCAACGTATTCCCCAGCCAGATCGAAACCGTTCTGCTGAACAGCGGTTACTCTCCCAACTATCAGATTATCGTAGACCGTGTCAACAACACCGATACCTTTGATATCAATGTAGAGATGCGTGAAGAGGACTTCTCCGATATTCCCGGCGGCATCACCAATAAGGAGAAAGCGCTCCAGAGCGCCATGAAGACTATGCTGGGCATCAATCCGAAAATTCATCTGGTAGCGCCCAAGAGCATTGCCCGTTCCGAAGGCAAAGCCGTCCGTGTCATTGACAAGCGGAAGCGTCTGGGTATCACCATCTGATACTGGCACACGGTTGAAGGATAACCAAAAGAATCCCTTTCAACACACTTTATCCTGCGATTCATTCCATGAACTATCATAAAGGAGGAATTCTCATGGCAATCAAACAAATCTCTATCTTTGTGGAAAACAAAGAAGGCAAGCTGGTGACAATCACCGACTCCATCGCCAACGCAGGCATCGACATCCGTGCCCTTAGCGTAGCAGACACCCAGGATTTCGGTATTTTCCGTCTCATCGTGACCGATCCCGAACGTGCCAAGGAAGCACTGGAATCCTCCGGCTGCTTCGTATCCATCACCAAGGTAGTGGGCGTCTCCATTCCTGATGAACCCGGTTCCCTGGCCAAGATCGTCAACATTCTGGCACGGCACAATATCAATATCGAATATATGTATGCTTTCATCGCCGTTTCCAAGAAGGAAGCCTCCGTTGTTCTGCGGGTGGCCGACAACGAAACCGCTGAAAAGATTCTCACCGAAAACGGCGTCAAGCTCCTGGTCGAGCAGGATATCATTTCCCTCTGATTCTGCAGAGTGCGTTGGCACCCGCCGCCCCAGCCCCTTTAGAGTTTCGAAAACGAACTCAGCAAAGCGTTCTTCCGGTTATTTTTTATCCAGCAAATCTTTAGGAAAAGAAGTCCCGGCACACCTTTTGACAGGCTGTGCCGGAACTTTTTTTATTTCTTGGTATTCTGTTGATCCGGTTCAACGCTTTTCAAACGCCGGGGACAGGAACAGGAACAGCCGCTGCAGCTTCCACAGCAGCCGCCCTTCTTTTTCCGGCGGATCATGCTGACAACGGCCAGGATCACCGCTGCCGCTATAAGAAGCCATAATCCGATTTCGACCCAATTCATTGTGTCACCGCCATTCTATCGAACAATGGCAAGTCCGGCCAGATAAACGCACAGCGTTACTGCCCAGGCCACCGCACATTGCCAGACAACCACAAAAAAGGCATATTTTCTGCCCAGCTCCCGCCGGACTGCCGCAATAGACGCCACGCAGGGCGTATATAACAGACTGAACACCAGAAGTGAGACTGCCATCATACCGGTCAGTGCCGTGGTGATAGAGCCGGCATAGAGCACCTCCAGGGTGGATACCACGCTTTCCTTGGCCATAAAGCCGCAGATCAGTGCCGTCACAATCCGCCAGTCATTCAGTCCCACCGGTGTCAGTAAGGGTGCCATCCATCCGGATACCATGGCTAAAATGCTGTCTCCGGGATTTTCCACCATATTAAAGCGATAGTTGAAGTTTTTCAGAAACCAGATCACAATGGTGGAGATGAATATTACCGTAAAGGCTCTCTGGAGGAAATCCTTCGCCTTTTCCCACAGCAGACGGGTCACATTGCCTGCTCCGGGAAGACGGTAATTCGGCAGCTCCATCACAAAGGGAACCGCTTCTCCTTTGAACAGCGTTTTCTTATAGATCAGCGCATTCAGAATGCCCGTCAGAATGCCCAACAGATACAACCCAAGCAAAATCAGCCATCGGTACCGCTCAAAAAAGGCATCCACAAAAAACGCATAGATCGGTAGCTTGGCAGAACAGCTCATAAAGGGTGTCAGCAGAATGGTCATTTTCCGGTCCCGCTGACTGGGAAGTGTCCTGGTAGACATTACCGCCGGAACTGTACAGCCGAATCCGATCAGCATGGGAACGATACTCCGCCCCGAAAGACCGATTTTTCGCAGCAGCTTATCCATGACAAAGGCAACCCTTGCCAGATAGCCGCTGTCCTCCAGCATGGACAGGAAGAAAAACAGGGTAATAATAATCGGCAAAAACGTCAGCACACTGCCAACACCGGCAAAAATACCATCGATCAGCAGTCCCGTCAGCACCGCATTGACACGGGAACCTTCCATCCATTGCCGCAGTCCCTTGGAAGCGCTGTCTATGCCCCATTCCATCAGATTCTGCAGAGAACCTCCGATCAGGTCAAAGGACAGCCAGAAAATCACCAGCATGATCAGCACAAACATAGGAATTGCTGTCCACCGTCCCGTCAGAATCCGGTCAATTTTCCGGCTGCGCTTATGTTCCCGGCTTTCGGCGGGCTTAACTACGGTCTGTTCACAGACCCGCATAATGAAGGAAAACCGCATCTCTGCAATCGTGGCATTACGATCCATCCCGCATTCCTTTTCCATCTGGCAGATAATGGTTTCCAGCATCGTCTTTTCACTGTCTGACAGCCCCAGCTTCTCCAAAATCAGGCTGTCTCCCTCCACCACCTTGGAAGCGGCAAACCGCACAGGCAAACCGGCCTTCTGAGCCTTGTTTTCAATCAGGTGAATCACCGCGTGCAGGCAGCGATGCACCGCGCCGCCGTGATCCTGTGCCTGACAGAAATCCTGCCGTCCCGGTTTTTCCTGATAATGGGCAATATGCACCGCGTGCCTGACCAATTCGTCCACACCTTCGTTTTTAGCCGCTGAAATCGGCACAACCGGCACACCCAACAGGGTTTCCAGGGTATTGATATCCACAGACCCGCTGTTTTCCGTCACCTCATCCATCATATTGAGTGCCACCACCATGGGAATATCCATTTCCAACAGCTGCATGGTCAGATAAAGGTTTCTTTCAATATTGGTTGCATCCACGATGTTAATCAGCGCTCTCGGTTTTTCGTTCATCACAAAATTCCGGGAAACAATTTCCTCCTCGGAATAGGGCGACATGGAATAGATACCGGGCAGGTCAGTAATACGGGTTTTGGGGTAGCCCTTGATGACACCGTCCTTCCGGTCTACCGTCACTCCCGGAAAATTACCGACGTGCTGATTGGAGCCGGTCAGCCGGTTAAAAAGGGTGGTTTTGCCGCTGTTCTGATTACCCACCAGCGCATAGGTCAGTGTTTCCTCCTCAGGAAGAGGATCACCGCTTCCCTTGGGATGATATTTTCCTTCCTCACCCAATCCGGGATGGGCAGGCGACTTATTTTTTTTGATTTTCCGGCTTTTTTCCGGCGGTGCTTCCGTCACAGTCACTTTAATTTTTTTGGCATCCGCCAGCCGAAGCGTCAGCTCATAGCCATGAATCCGCAGCTGCATCGGATCTCCCATAGGCGCAAACTTCACCAGCGTCAGAGAGGCGCCGGGAATGACACCCATGTCCAGAAAATGCTGCCTCAGACTTCCTTCTCCGCCCACCGTCTCAATGACAGCGGACTGACCGATTTTTAGTTCACTCAGCTTCATATCATTCTTCCCTTTTGTTGATCCTGAAATGATTCTCTTTCTATTGTAGATGCTTTTTCCCGTCTTGTCAACAACGCGTGTGCCCCGCCGCGGAAATCAACTTTCTTTTCCGGAATTTCGGGACTCTGTCCCAAACCCTGCCGGGGAAAACCCTTTTTTGAAAAAAAGGGTTATTCCCCGAACCCCTTTCCAAAAAAACTTGTGTT
>CACYCV010000318.1 GCA_902772955.1 uncultured Ruminococcus sp. | reverse complement strand
GTGGTTACATTTTGACCGAAAGAACGCTTTGCTAAGCCTTCTGCGCTAACAAACAACACCCTGTAAGATAGGAAAGCAAGGACTCCATTAAACAAGAAAACCGGATGTGCAACATATTCGTCACATTGACCGCGGGAGCACCCCGCCAGAAGGGGTGCAGGGGCGATCGGAAAGCCCCCTGCGTACGCCTGACGTGTTCGCTTCGCTAACAATTAACACTTTGTTAGTCGAAAAGTGCATACTCCGCTAAGCAATAAATCAGGAAAGGAAGGCTGCTCCGCAGAGTGCGAAACGCCAAAGGGGTTTGGGGCAAAGCCCCAAGAACAGGCGAAATGGTCAGAATAATAAAAAAAGCGGCCGCCTTGATAGCAGCCGCCCGTTGTGGATTACTTGTGGTTTTCAATGTATTTAACGAGATCGTTGACGGTTTTGATGCCTTCAATTTCCTCATCGGGAACTTCAACTTCAAATTCGTCTTCGATAGACATCAGAAGATCAACAACGTCGAGAGAATCTGCTTCGAGATCATCGATGAGAGAAGTATCAGGAGTAATTTTGTCCTCTTCAACGCCGAACTGCTCGCTAAGAATTGCCTTAACCTTTTCAAGTACCATGGGTAACTCCTCCTAAAAAAAGATTGGGAAAACGGTGCTTTTCCTTTTCGTATTGTAGACAAAAATGCTACTTTGTGCTACAATAGGGAAGCGGATCTTTCCGCACACATTTTTCTATACTCAAATCTTATAAGTAATTCCCTGTTTTGTCAATATCAAATTTGCATTTTTCTCTATGAGTGAAGATTTTTTTTTCAACAGGGGCGTTTTTGGTGTTATTGCATAAAGGAAAGGATGACAGAAATGGCAGCACGACAATTTGCGGTAATGGGACATCCTATCGGACACACGATGTCACCGTTTATTCATGAAAGGCTGTTTGCATTGGCGGCAAAGGACGGTGATTATTCGGTGCTGGATGTTGTACCGGAGGAGCTGGCCGGCCGTATGGGAGAACTGAATGCGCTGGCGGGTTACAATATTACTATTCCCCACAAACAGCGGATCATTCCTTATCTGGATAAGCTGGATCGGAAGGCGGAACTTTACGGCTCTGTGAATACGGTACGAAACGGTGCTGTCCGGGAGGGCTTTACAACGGATCCGGACGGCTTTCTCAAAGCCCTCCAGGGAGGCGGCATATCTCTGGAAAAGAAGGTGCTGCTGGTAGGCTGCGGCGGTGTGGCCAGAACCTTTGCCTTTGAAGCGGTACTGGCAGGCTGCGATCTGACCATTGCGGTCCGTCCGGAGGATCAGCAGATTCAGACACGTCTTGCCCAGGAGCTGTCAGAAAAGCTGCAGGCAGACAGGGTCAGTACCTGTCTGATTGAGGAAATCCGGGGGGATTATCATTTGATGATCAATGCTACCCCTGTGGGCATGATGCCGGAAACCCAGAATGCCGTTGTAGGACAAAAGGTGCTTTCTCACTGCGCCAACGTGTTTGATGCTGTGTATAATCCGCTGAAAACGATGTTGCTGCAGATGGCAGAGGCCAACGGCTCCACGGCAGTGGGGGGAATGGCAATGCTGGTCTGGCAGGCGGCTGTTGCTCATGAAATCTGGGATGGGTCTGTCTATCGGGCGGAGGATATGGTGGAACTGATTGAGGACAGCGCCAGAGAACAGAGCCGCCGTTTCGGCTGATGGGAGGAAAATTCGTGGCAAGGAAAAATATTATTCTCTGCGGCTTTATGGGCTGCGGCAAGAGCACCATCGGTAATCTGCTGTCGCGGAAGATGGGAATGGCTTTTGTGGATATGGATAAGTATATTGAAAAAAAAGAAAATAAGTCCGTTTCTCAGATTTTTTCCGACAGCGGGGAAGAGTATTTCCGGGAGAAGGAACGGGAGGCGGCCAGAGAGCTTGCTCAGAAAAAGGGATTGATTATTGCTGCCGGCGGAGGAACGCTGACCTTTCCGGAAAATGTGGCAGTGCTGCATCAGAGCGGTACGATTGTGCTGCTGGATGTTCCGGTGGAGGTGGTGGCGGAACGTCTGAAATTTGATACCACCCGTCCCTTGCTGAATCGTCCCGACAAAAATGAAGCAATGAAGGAACTGTATGATAAGCGGCTGCCGCTGTACAGGGAGGCGGCGGATGTAATTACGGATGCGGCACAGTCTCCGATGCAGGTATGTCTGCAGATTATGCAGCAGGTCTGATGACAGTATTTGATAGGCGGAGGATTGCTGCAGAGAGACATCCGACAGATTGATTTCTTTGGATTTTCAGCATGACTGTCTTGACAAATGAGGATGGAAGGTATATGATGAAAACATACTTGACGAAGGAGTTCTCGGCATGAAATTGATCGGCACACGATTTTTTGAATATGCTTTTTACTTTTCATATTTTTGGTATGAAAAAAACATTGATGCTGCGCTGATTTCCGGGGAATTTCCATCACGATGCAGACAGGGTGCTGAGTCGGAGTACTAAAAAGAGTATGGAACGGAATCCGCAGGGATTCCGTTTTTTTTAACGAAAACGGAGGAACGTAACATGATTATCGTTGTCAAGCAACAGGCCACCAAGGAACAAATTACATTGTTTCGGACACTTCTGGAAGAAAAGTACAATGTCCGGGTACATATTTCGGACGGTGAAGCCTCTACGGTTCTGGGATTGGTGGGTGATACCACGCAGATTGATGAAGATTGGGTCAATGCCCAGGATGTGGTAGAGAGCGTCAAGCG
>CACYCV010000317.1 GCA_902772955.1 uncultured Ruminococcus sp. | reverse complement strand
GAGCGGAAGCCGCGGCAGTAAAGTCGGACACGGCAAAACCGAGCGGAACGGAGTGGAGCGCTGCCGCGAATCGACAGCGGAGGCACTCCGCCGTAAATCGTCCAGCGGGGTCAACCGTCACGCGCCAGGTGATTTTAGAAAAGAATTGTAGTATAATAGACATAAACTAAATGAATACTTGGGAATCTGCGAAAAGCCGGTATCCCGCAGCAAAAGGAGAAAAAGCAATGAGAGTAACCGAAACTTGTGTAAATTGTCTATGGAAAAGACAACAGCGCCTTTCTGATGATCCGTCGTATTTATCGGAAATCAGACAAATTCTGGATTCCCGTAAGGACAGTGACTGCTCCCCTTATCTGGTCTATCTGTTCAATCAGGCTCATGAACGGCATTTTGGAAAAAGACCGTCCTATCAGGATGTCAAAAAGGCATATAACGATCTGATGCTTTCGATGGAATCAGACATTCGTGAGCAGCTGATGACGGATGCACATCCCTTGGAGCGTTCGTTTTTATATGCCAGAACCGGGAATTATATTGATTTCGGTGTCTTGTCTCAGGTAGACCAAACGACTTTTTTGTCACTGCTTCAGGAAACTTCTTTTTCACAGAGAGACAGGAAAGTCTGGGAGCTTTTTCTCCGGCGTTGTCAGAGCGGAAAGAACTTTTTGCTGATCGCTGACAACTGCGGGGAAATTGTATTGGATAAGCTCTTTCTGGAGCAATTGCATCTTGCGTTTCCGTGGCTGCGTCTGACCGTGATGGTGCGTGGGGAAGAGGTTCTGAATGATGTAACGGCAGCTGACGCAGCTTATGTTCAGATTGACCGGATTGCATCGGTGATTTCCAACGGTACCGGTATCGGCGGTACGATCTGCTCTATGATTTCCGACGAAGCAAAGGAGGCGATCAACAAGGCAGATGTGATACTGGCCAAGGGTCAGGGAAATTACGAATCTCTGTCCGGACAGGGAAGAAGAATATTCTACTCTTTTTTATGTAAATGCGAACGGTTTGTCCGTCACTTTCAGGTACCTGCGCTGACAGGAATGCTGGTGGCGGATGAATAATGCGGTTAGGGGAATAATAAGCTGCCCTGGAAAGAAACAGGCTTTCTGTCGGTCAGTCGGTATGCAGACGGATGATTTCTTCCAGAATGCGGCCCATGCCGTTTTCTCCCGGAAGATGAGAACACTTTTCTACTACCGTACAGCTCAGATGAGGATTACCGGATTTTTCTACGAACTCCTTGATTTCCTTGGTACAGGTGACAATGTCCGTTTCTCCCTGAAAAATATGATAGGGAACAGACATACTCTTTATTACATTGCAAAGATCCAAGACAGAAAGCTCTTTAATGAGGCTGGTGTTTTTTGCATAGCCGTTACGGAACAGCGCCATCTTATCTTTAAAACGATAATCCGGACTTGACAGAATGCCGCGGACGATTTCTTCGGTATTCCCTTTCGGTTCCTCGGGATTGGTGTAACCCGTGGTGTATTTCCGGATGGCTTTGCTGAGTTTGATTGCCATGCGATGATCCGCTGTCTTTTCTTCCAGCGCCTTTGTGATTTCCGCTTTAAGTTTTTTCGGTGCTTTGGAACGCATCAGTGTCTCGATGGTTTCCTCACTTTGCAGCAGTGGTGTCAATACCTGTCCGTAGGTCATCACTCCGTCAATCAGTTCCGGTGCTTTTGCTGCGGTCATGGCAGACAGGACAGACCCCCAGGACATCCCAAAAAGCCAGATCCGGTTCTGCGGGAACAGCGACTTGATTTCCTTGATTAAATCCAATGTCATTGCCAAAAAAGCATCAATGGAAATATCCTTCGGAAGTTTTGCCTGGTTGATGCCGCTGCCATACTGGTCCCAGCAGACAAGAATACAATGGTCTGTGATCGCTGAAAACATTCCTCTTGCTCCGACACAGAAGGGTAACGGAAATCCAGGTCCGCCGTGAAGGGTGATAACCACAGGAAGCTCCCTGGTTTTACCTTCGATCATAACCTTCTGCGGGTAACCGCCTAAGGAAAACTCCTTTACTTCGGAAATCTCATTCGCTTCGATAGCAGCTTTTCTATTCTTATTCATTTGAAATCCCCATTTCATTTAATAATTTTTCAAACCACTGTTTTGTAAAGAGAAGAATATCCCGTCCGAAGCGGGCAGAGGCTGTCTGGAAAAAAACAATATCCCTGACGCTCTGGTCTGTATTCTTGCTGAACGATTCCTGGATCATTTTTTCTGCTTCCAGGCAGATCAGATTCAGTGCCTCATATCGCTTGTTTAATTCTTCAATATATTTTCTGATGTTATCAGGCCGGTTTTCTGCTCTGGACATTCCCATAAAATAGATTTTTGCCAGCTCAGGACACTTCATACCGGATTCTTCAACTGGATGATTGACCCATTCCTCAAATACCTGTCTTCCCTTGGGAGTAATAAAGTATTTCTTTTTTTTCTTACCGTTTTCCACTACCTCTTCATAATCGATGGAACCGTGAAGCAAAAGTGAGCGGAGAGCTGCCTGAATACTGCCGGTGCTGCTGCTGTACATCATTGACAGTCCTTTGTCAATTCTGCTTCTCAGTTCATAGATAGTCCGGCTGCTGAGTACCAATAATCCAAGGATTAGCTTATCCATGTGTTGTTTGCCTCCTTTATATTACTAATAGTAATATAATATAGGATTTGTCTTTTGTCAATAGTAAAAGGCATTTTTGTTATATTGAACAAAAATACTTGTGCTTAACCTGGGTCTATTGGGTTATCGGTAAATCAAGGATTTCAACCTTGATTTTTAGTCAAATATATGGTACATTATGCTAAGACCGTAGTTCTTCAATAAATCGAAAAGGGGATATTTCATGATGAAATCCACCATTGCAAAAATTTTAACAATTGCCCTTGCTGTATCCGTGACTGCTTGCATGGCAGCAGGATGCAACGGCAACAAGTCCAATGACAACAATAATTCTTCCTCCGCTTCTCAGACAAGCCAAAGCACATCCGCTGCAGAAAGCAAGTCTGAAAGCAAAGCAGAAAGTACCGCAGAAAGCAAAGCAGAAAGTACCGTAGAAAGCAAAGCAGAAAGTACTGTAGAAAG
>CACYCV010000316.1 GCA_902772955.1 uncultured Ruminococcus sp. | reverse complement strand
CGACCCGAAACACGCCCTGTCAGACGGTGCCCAGTCCCTGACGCCGGATCAGTTTGATAAGCTGACCAAGAGAGTCTTTGCACTGAAGCAGGCGTATGATGACATCATGAAGGATTAATTGCTTTTTCGGAGAAAACGTTCCTGAATTTTGTAATTTCTTGATAGAAAGTTTCATTTCATGATTGTCAACGCCGTCGGTTGATGCTATAATGAATGTAATATGACCGTCTGTTTGTGGACGTCAGCAAGGAGGAGGGCGGACCTGGTTCTGCCCGTGAACAGTATGAAAATAGCCATTGCGGGTCTTGGCATCATCGGCGGTTCGATGGCCAAGGCAATCAAAAAATATACGGATCATTATGTGTATGGTATCAACCGGAGTCCTGCACCCCTGCAGAAGGCTCTTGCCTGCGGTGCCATTGACGAAATTGCTTCTCCGGAATGTCTGGTGGATACGGATCTGCTGATTTTGGGAACCTATCCGGAGGCAGCAGTCGAATTTGTACGAAAGAATGCCCATAAGATCAAAAAGAACAGCATTGTGATAGATACCTGCGGCATTAAATCGCAGATTTGTCCGCAGCTTTCGGAGCTTGCCAAGGAAAACGGCTTTATCTTTGTAGGGTTCCACCCCATGGCAGGCAAGGAAAAGAATGGCTTTGATGTGTCAGAGGCGGATTTGTTTCTGGAGGCCAATGCCATTCTTATTCCGGGAGAAGCGCCTCACCATGCGGTGAAACTGATGACCTCCTTTGTCCGGAAGCTGGGCTTCGGAAGGGTAGTTTATGCCACGCCTGAGGAGCATGACCGGATGATTGCCTTTACCTCTCAGCTTCCCCATGTGCTTGCCTGTGCGTATGTGTTCAGTCCTCAGTGCCTCAAGCATCAGGGATATTCCGCCGGAAGCTATAAGGACGTGTCCCGGGTAGCCAATATCAATGCGGAGCTTTGGTCGGAACTGTTTATCGAAAACTGTACTCCCCTGACAGCAGAAATTGACACTCTGATTCAGAACCTGACGACCATCCGTCAGGCAATTGAAAAGGGTGACCGGCAGGAGCTGACCGACTTGCTGCACCGGGGAAGACTAATCAAGGAGGCGCTGGGAGAATGAGAACCGTAGCGGTAAAAACCGGAAGAAACTATAATATCATCATAGATCATCATATCCTGGATCATGCGGGGGCTTATATCCGTCCGCTGACCAAGGCGATTCGTGCCGTCATTGTGTCGGATACCAATGTAGCACCCCTATATGCGGAACGGGTGAAAACCTCTCTGGAACAGAACGGCTTTGAAACCTCCCTGTTTGTATTTGAGGCAGGAGAACGTTCCAAGAGGTTGTCCACCATTGAAAAAATGTATGACTTTTTCTTTGAACAGCATCTTACCAGAACCGATCTGGTGGTAGCTCTGGGGGGCGGCGTGACCGGTGACATGACGGGATTTGCGGCTGCCAGCTACCTGCGGGGAATTGATTTTGTGCAGATTCCCACCAGCCTGCTTGCCCAGGTGGATTCCTCTGTGGGAGGAAAGACCGGCGTGGATCTGCCTGTGGGCAAAAACCTGGTAGGTGCCTTCTGGCAGCCGATTCTGGTGTTGATTGACCCCGAAACCCTCAGTACTCTGCCGGATGCCTATTTTCGTGACGGTCTGGGAGAGGTCATCAAATACGGCTGTATCCGGAGCCGTTCCCTCTTTGAGCGGATGGAATCGGAGGAGGCTGCCGGTTTTCTGGACGATCTGATTTACGAATGCGTTTCTATCAAGCGTGACGTGGTGGAAAAGGACGAGAGGGATACGGGAGAGAGAGCCATTCTGAATTTTGGCCATACCCTGGGACACGCTCTGGAAAAGCTCTACGGCTATGAAGGACTCAGCCACGGAGAAGCGGTGGGTATCGGTGCGCTGCTGCTGACCCGCATCAGTGAAATGCACGGACTGACGGAGCCGGGAACAGCGGAACGATTGGAAGCGCTGCTGCAAAAATATCAATTACCTACGGAACCGGGCTTTTCTCTGGAGGAAATTGTGGCAGCGACCCGCGGCGACAAAAAAAGCACCGGCACCAGCATTAACTTTGTATTCTTAAAGACCATCGGGGAGTGCTTTGTGCAGAAAATTCGCATGGAGGATTTCGGAGAATTTTTTGACTCGCCGGAAAAGGGGGAAACCGCTATGCTGCGGCTCAGACCGTACAAGCCCTGTGACGCTGCCACGATTCTGAACTGGATTGCAGATGAACGGGCTTTTCGTTTATGGAGCTCGGACCGCTTTGAACAGTATCCTATCACAGAAGAGGATCTGAACCGGAAATATTTTGACTGCAACGGCGACTGCGAAGAGGATAATTTCTTCCCCATGACGGCCTTTGATGACACCGGAGTTGTTGGGCATCTGATTCTGCGCTTCACTGATCAGGAAAAGAAAACGGTTCGCCTCGGGTTTGTCATTGTCGACGATGAAAAGCGGGGCAGAGGCTACGGAAAAGAAATGGTTCGGCTGGCATTGAGGTTCTCCTTTGATATACTCAAGGCGGAACGCGCTACTATCGGTGTGTTTGACCATAACCCGGCCGCTTACCATTGCTATAAAGCAGCGGGCTTTCAGGATGCTGCCGCAGCGGAAAGTATCTATTATCCCTTCGGAGATGAACTTTGGAAAATTCTGGAGCTGGAAACGGAAGGGGAATAACGGCAAGTATTTTTGCCTTGTCTGCAGGTGTGATTTCAGGCTATCCGTAAAAGCTGATGGAGTTTCAGAGCTTCATCGGCTTTTTTTGTCACCCACCGCTCAGGGACTCTGTTCCTGAACCCTGCAAGCCTTTTGAAAAAGGCTTGAGCGAAAACTTTTGTGTTTGCAAAGCGTTCTACTGGTTATTACGCACCAGCCCTGCTCCGAAAAAAATTTGAGGGAATGCACGAAAAGCGGGGGCGCAGAACGTATTGTAAGTGATGGGAGGAAATCTCTTTGATCTTTTTGATCTCTTTTTTCATCGACGAAGCCAAAAAACCGACGGAAGCCCGCTCCGCTCTGATTGAGAAAACGATCCGGCAGTATGCGGATATGATCTGCCGGATTGCCTTTCAGCATACCGGCAGCCAGACGGACGCGGAGGATATTCTGCAGGAGGTCAGCGTAGCGCTGGTGACCAAGGATGCGCCGCTGGAGGACGAGGAACATCTGAAGCACTGGCTGATCCGGGTGACGGTCAATAAGTGTCATGACTGGCACAGACACCGTAAACGGACCCGGACGGAGCCTCTGGAGGATTATCGGGAAACCGCAGCGCCGGAAGAATTTTCTCTTATGGAAGAGCTGTGGCAGCTGCCGGAAACATACAGAACGATTTTGTACCTATATTATTATGAAAATCTGACGCTGCAGGAAATCGCCGATTCACTCCGCAAGAGTATCAACACCGTCAGCTCCGGTTTGCAGCGGGGGAGAAAGAAGCTAAAGGAGATTCTGATGCAGGAGGGATGGAAGGATGGCTGAACAAAATCAATATCTCCGCACAATGGACAGAATTCACGCTTCCGATGAGGCTGTGGATAAAGCCGTTCGGGCTGCCCTGGAGGCAGACCAAAAGAAACAATCCGAACAAAAAGGGAAGCATCCGCAGTTGATCCGGCTGTTTGCTGCTGCCGCTGCCTGTGCGGTCATTGCCGGTGGTGTGACGGTGGGAGTCAGTATGGCAAACAGGCGGCAGAGTGATCCCCGGACGGGGAAGAGTGCTTTCCGTAATCCGTTTGTGCTGACGGTCAATGCGGCAGAGCTGCGGAACAATGCCACGGTGGATGTTTTGTCGGTCAAAGGTCATGATGCCGGCAGCCGCGCATCATGGGGAGCAGAGGAAACGGATTCCTATGCAATATGGACAGAAAATCTGACCTTTGCGATTGCGTGTCAGGGAGACAGCATTGATTCCGTGACCTACCGGATTCATAACGGTGTATTTGCGGTAGCTCCGGAAAAAAAGCTGCTGTCGGAGGGAACCGTCCGCTGTCAGGACTACCGCTTTCTGACGAGCGGAGATACGGCTGATACGGTTTTGGTAACACAGGAGGAGCTGGACAAGCTCCGCAGCAATCCTGCAGAGGATCAACGGGTGACGGATCTGGGAGAACAGGGAGTACAGGTGACGGCAAGCACTCTTTATACGGCCTATACGGTTCCTTATGACGAGCAGAATCCGCTGCTGAAGGAAGAGAATTCCCGGATAGTGGATGCGGTATTGTCCGGTGAGCTGGTGGATACTGCTGTGATTGTTTGTCTGAGCACCAATGACCCCGGTCTGGATGAACAGGTCAAAAAGATGATGGTTGATAAACACAGGAATGAAGCAGAGGAAACGGAAGCCAGAGCTGCCTATGCAGAATATCTGGCAGGGTTGGGAGAACCTTCTGCAGCGGACAATCCAATGGACTATGATACTTTTAAACAGCGGATGTTTGACAGCACTGTGCAGAATGACAGAGACAAAAGTTATCAGGTGATTTATGAAACGATGATCAACGATATTACCATAGATGTGACTGCCAACTACGACGACGGCACAGCGGAAACCAGAAGAATTGCCCTGACCTGTGAAAAAGCGGAGAATGGAATGGTGACCATAGGCGCCCAGCTGCTGGATTAAACCGGAAGAATGGGTCTGATACCACCAAGAGGGGGAGAATATGATGACGGAAGAACAAATGATCATGAAACAGGGTTTCCTGAAAGTGAAAGAGAAAGGCTACACCAAAAAGCTGGGGCATCTGGATATTCTTCTGGAAAAAAGGAGCGGCGTCTGGGAGATAAAGGTTCCCTGCGCATCATCCTATATTGACTATGAACAGGAACTGGACGAATATCTGAAGCAGGAAATCCGCTCCTGTCCCTGTCTGGAGGGCTCCTTTGAAGTACGGTTGCTGCAGCTTCGGCTGACAGCCAGGGAATTGACAGAGGAACTGCTGGAAAGCGCGCTGAAGATACCGGAAAAGATGCTGGAAAAGTTTGATTTGCTGCCGGTATGTATGCGGTGCGGCAAGGTGATGCCTGTCACCGTAACAGAAACGGAAAACCGGGTGCAGACGATCTGCGGCGTATGCAGCGATGTGCTGAAGCTGGAGGAAAAACAGAAAAAGGTCAGAGAAAAGTATCAGAAGGAGTCCGAAAAGGAATACGTTGCGAAGGTGATCCAGAAGCGTCCGGTGTGTTCCTCTATGAAAGCGGGACTTCACGGAGGTGTGATCGCCAGTGCGATAGGAGGCATCCTGCTGATTCTGACAGTGATGCACAGTATGTTTGTTCTGATGCTGCTGTTTATTCCCGGTGCCGTGGCAGGAGCCAGGACAATGAGTGATCTGAAGAAAATTGATCATCTTCGTTCCTTCACCAAGATTATGCTGGGCTTTTTCAGCTTCATGGTTACGATTCTGATTCTGTCTTTTGCCAATTTCGAGCTGTTTTCCTTGATTTCCTCAGGTGTTTTGAAAGCGCCGGGAAGCTTCAAGTTAGGCAGCGTACTGCAATATAATCTGGTCATGGGTCTTGGCTCCTATTGCCTTTCACAGATTTGTGTCAGCTTTTTGAAGGACTGACGGTCCATCACTGACCTGCCGTGGCTATACTTTATTGCGCTGGTTACTTTTATTGTTGTACCAATAAAACATTGCCGCATAAGCCGAAAAAACACTAAAAAAACCACTAACAATCATGATTTCCTAAAAAGAAGTGGCAATATTTAATTGGATCATCAGTAACCGGAAGAACGCTATGCAAAGTTCGTTTTCGGGGGTGCGTGCCCGAAGGAAGTGCCCTTGGGGTATGCCCGCACGGGACGTGTTCGCTTCACTGT
>CACYCV010000315.1 GCA_902772955.1 uncultured Ruminococcus sp. | reverse complement strand
GGGGAATAACCCTTTTTTTCAAAAAAGGGTTTTCCCCGGCAGGGTTTGGGACAGAGTCCCAATATTCCGGAGAGGAAAGTTGATTTCCGTGCCGCCACGCACCGCACCGTTGATTTTTGGAGATGGATGTGATATACTGTGGGGGAATGACGGCGAGGGCTGCTGTGGCAGTGCCTTCAGAGAGAGAAAGGAAAGTGGAAGGAAATGCCAATAAAAATCCAGAGTGGGCTGCCTGCTCTGACGACACTGGAATCGGAAAATATTTTTGTTATGACCAATGAACGGGCAGTAACACAGGATATCAGACCGCTGAAAATCGTGATTGTGAATCTGATGCCGAATAAAATCGAAACGGAAACCCAATTGCTGCGACTGCTGGGCAATACGCCCCTGCAAGTGGATGTGGAGCTGCTGCAGATGGCTACCCATGTTTCTAAAACTACCTCGGCAGATCATCTGACCAATTTCTATAAGGTCTTTGACGATGTGAAAGATCAGTTTTTTGACGGGATGATTATCACCGGAGCACCGGTGGAAAAACTGGACTATGAACAGGTGGATTATTGGAATGAGCTTTGTACCATTATGGATTGGTCCACCAGGCATGTGTATAGTACCATGCATATCTGCTGGGGCGCACAGGCCGGGATCTATCACCATTTCGGTGTGCCGAAATACACCTTGGACGAAAAGCTTTCCGGCGTGTATGTGCACCGTGTGATGAATATTTTTCATCCCCTGATGCGGGGCTTCGACGATAAGATTCTGCTTCCCCATTCCCGCTATACGGGAATCCATCGCTCGGATGTGCGGGAACATGAGGAACTGGAAATTCTGGCCTCCTCCAACATCGCGGGTGTGGCCATAGTCGCCAATAAAAACGGCAGACAATTCTTCGTTTTCGGCCATGCGGAATACGACCGGAACACGCTGGCAAATGAATATTTCCGTGACTGCAACAAAGGGCTGAAGCCCTCCCTGCCTTATAACTATTTCCCTGGCAATGATCCTCGCGCGCTGCCTGCGCTGACCTGGCGCAGCTATGCAACGATTCTCTATTCCAATTGGCTGAACTATTATGTTTATCAGCAGACTCCCTATGATCTCAATGAATTGAAAAATATGGAATGATAAAACACCTTCCTTTCACACATACTATCCGTGAAAGGAAGGTGTTTTGCTTGAAAAGAAAAAAACGGCATGAGCCGCAAAAAAATTTCATGATTTCAGACGGTTCCGCTGACGATTTCCGGTATGGCGTCAATGAATACGGAGATTTTATTTCCAACGGGATGACAGATAACGAAAAGGTGGAGGCACAGGAATACTTTGAACGTTTTTTGCAGGAGGATTGACCGGATTCCGGCTTTTCTCTGTCACCTTGATACGCTCTTGAAAAATTCCGATTACAAAGAAACCGCCGTCTGATACTGTTTTCGGATTATAAAGTAACACTTTTAATCCGAAAGGCGCCGCTTGAACCTGAAAGGTATTGTAAAGACCCGCTGTCCTCTCCGTTGGTGAGCAGGATAGCGGGTCTTTTGAAATGTGCCGTTTGGCCGTCTTCCTTATGTTTGATAGGGCGGCTGCTGATTGGACGGCGCAAGAGGAGCATCAGGGGGCTGATTGGAGGATTTCTTCCTGAACAGCCTGACGAGAGCTTCCAGTGTGGTGATACCAAGGACAAGTGCGCCGATATACAGGGCAATCAGCACGACTGTTGACGGAACAAATGTTACCGGTTCCAGGATGAGTCCTTTGACGGTGATGGCGTTGGAATCTTTAAGTGCCTTCTGGTCCACGGAGTTAATGGTATCAAGTTTTGTAGCGATATCCTCAAGAGCCTTTACACGGAAGGTTCCCTCCAGATAGGGAGAACCATCAAAAAGACCCGCGTTTTTAATGGTGTTCAGACTTTCCTGGGTTTTCTTGTCATCGGTGACAATGGCGATTCGTCCGAAACCCGGAATATTCGTGTTATAGACAGTCTTTCCTTTATAGGTGCCGGTGCTGACCACATTGATGATTCTGGCTTTGACATAATCGCCTTTGTTCAGACCGGAAGCGCCGACTTGGGTGATATCCTTCGGATTCTGGATGGCTGTACACCAGATGATCATAAAGATACAGACGATGGTGCCAGCAGTACAAAGCAACATACGGATCAAAGAACCAATTTTCTCATTTTGAACCATCTCTTTCTTTGATGAATCATTTGAAATTTGAAAAAATGTCCGGGAAAGCAGGAGCGGCCTGTCCTTCGGTTGTGATGGTGGGGTTAAAGCTGAAATCCACATGGAAGCAGTGCTTCATCAGATGCGGAACGCCTACCAGAATGAGCGCTGCGAGAATAGCAAGGATAATAGTGAACCGGATGATTCTTCTGACCATCCACTTGAAGATACCAATAAAAAATCTACCGATGAGAATCATGTTTATCTCTCCTGTCTGTTGGTTTTTAGGTTTCCCTCGTTCTGAATATACCTTACCACAACTCGGAGAAAAAGGGGAAAAAATGTCGTGAATGGTAAGCCAGATGTCGTGAACGGATTTTTTTAATAGCTTTTTATAGTTCAACCGGAGAAAGCTGTGTTTTCGGAAGAATAATATAAAAAATCCCGCTGAAAAACAGCGGGGAAGAGTCTGCCCGGAGGGAGTCGAACCCTCGATCTTCAGAGTCGGAGTCTGATGCATTATCCAACTGTGCTACGGACAGATATCTACAACAACGTCATTATACCATAGGATTTTGAAAAGTACAAGAGTTTTTTTGTCGGAAAGAAATTTTTTGAGGTGTTTTATTTTTAAGGTTTATTATTTCGGCAATTAAAATATCAAGCCGTATTTTTGCTATGGACAGCTTTCACTAAGGGAGCAAGATAAGTTGGTGGCTTCCACCCCATGGACCCTGCAAGCCTTTTGAAAAAGGCCTGAGCGAAAACTTTGTGCTTGCAAAGAATTCTTCCGGTAATTTCACCAGCATTCATTCATCGGGTGTAGGGACTGCGTCCCTGCCGAGGGTTCCAAGGGACGAGAAGTCACTTGGTGGGGTTTGGGGCAAAGCCCCAAGATTTTCCGCGCTCCCGGGAAAAACCGGGTTGACAAGCGGGGTTGAATGTGGTATGATGATAAAGCCGCATACGACGGGCTTGTTAAGTGCGCTCTGCGCCGCCCCATTGTAGCGAGTTTAAAAAACAGGTAGGTGCCAATATGTACGCAGTCATTGAAACAGGCGGAAAGCAGTACAAGGTCGCTAACGGCGATGTTGTATTTGTGGAGAAGCTGGAGGCCGAAAATGACGCAACGGTAGATTTCAAAGTGGTTGCAGTCAGCACGGACGATGGTTTCAAAGTAGGCGCTCCTTTTGTTGAAGGAGCCAAGGTAACAGGTAAGGTTCTCAAGACCGGTAAGGGCAAGAAGATCACCGTGTTTACCTATAAACCCAAGAAGGGCGAAAAGCGCAAAATGGGACACAGACAGCTCTATACCAAGGTTCAGATCGAGTCCATCGAGGCATAATGATCTGGGCTGAATTTCTTGTGACACAGCAGGGAGTACTGACAGGCTTTCATCTCAGAGGGCATGCGGGCTATGCCGGAGCGGGACAGGATGTAATCTGTGCTTTTGTTTCGTCGGCAGCCTATATGACCGCCAATACCATTACCGATGTCATGATGCTCGATGCAGAAGCGGAAGCAACTGAAGGCGATATGCTTTTCAGAATGTCAGAAAAGAATGCTGTGGCGTGTCAGGAATTGTTGAAAGGGCTGAAGCTCCATCTGGAAAATACAGAGGAGCAATATCCGGCGTGTTTAAAGGTAATATTAACGGAGGTGTAATCAATGCTTAGAATCAATGTTCAGTTGTTTGCTCATAAAAAGGGAGGCGGCTCTACCAAAAACGGCCGTGATTCCGAATCGAAGCGCCTCGGCACCAAGCGTGCTGACGGACAGTTTGTACTGGCGGGCAATATCCTTGTCAAGCAGCGTGGAACCCACATTCATCCCGGCAACAATGTCGGCCGCGGTTCTGACGATACGCTGTTTGCCAAGATTGACGGTACCGTTAAGTTTGAACGTGTTGGCCGTGACCGCAAGCAGGTTTCTGTTTACGCTGCAGAGCAGTAATACGGTTGAGAGCTTCGGCAATTGTCGAAGCTCTTTTTTTAGGAATTTTTCCGGAAGGGGAGAAGGGTATGTTTGTAGATATTGCAAAAATTTCCATCAAGGCGGGAGACGGCGGCGACGGTGCAGTGACCTTCCATCGGGAAAAATATGTGGCTTCGGGAGGACCTGACGGCGGCGACGGCGGCAGGGGCGGCAATATCGTCTTTGTGGCGGATACCAATCTATCCACCCTGGCGGATTTTCGCTATAAACGCAAATATACCGCACCGAAGGGGGAAAACGGAAGAGGCGGCCGCTGTAACGGCAAAAAGGCGGAGGATCTTGTCATCCGTGTGCCTAAGGGAACCGTTGTCAAGGAAGCGGAAACCGGCAGAATTTTAGCGGATCTGTCTGACGATGCTCCGGTGATCGTGGCAAAGGGCGGTAAGGGCGGCTTTGGAAATACCCATTTTGCTACCCCGACTCGTCAGACTCCTCGTTTTGCGAAGCCCGGTATGCCCGGAGAAGCCTTTGAGGTGCAGTTGGAGCTGAAGCTTTTAGCGGATGTGGGTCTGGTGGGTTATCCGAATGTAGGAAAGTCCACACTGATTTCCGTGGTCAGTGAAGCCAAGCCTATCATTGCTAACTATCACTTTACTACCATCACCCCTGTGCTGGGTGTGGTGCGGATGGGAGAGGAATCCTCCTTCGTGATGGCGGATATCCCTGGATTGATTGAGGGCGCTCATGACGGCCTGGGACTGGGGCATCAGTTTCTGCGCCATGTGGAACGCTGCCGCTTGCTGGTGCATGTGGTGGATGTATCCGGCAGCGAGGGGAGAGATCCCAAAAAAGATTTTGAAACCATCAATGAAGAACTGAAAAAATTCAATCCCGAGCTTGCCAAGCGTCCGATGCTGGTGGCGGCCAATAAATGCGATCTGACGGACGATGAAACGGTGGAGGACTTCCGCCGCTATATCGAAGCCCAGGGATATGCTTTCTTTCCGATTATGGCAGCTATTGCCTATCAGACGGAACCGCTGCTGAAGGCGATTCAGGAGCAGCTTTCCAAGCTGCCGCCCATTACCCGCTATGAAAAGGAAGAAGCGCCGGTTATGGCAGAGGAACAGATCGGCCGTCAGCCGGTGAATATTGCCAAGCATGACGGCATTTACTTTGTGGAGGCTGATTGGCTGCTGCGGGTGCTGAGGACCATTCACTTTGACGATTCCGAATCCCTTCAGTATTTCCAGCGGGTGCTGGTGCATTCCGGCGTCATTGACGCACTGAAGGAAGCCGGTATTCAGGAAGGGGATACCGTCAGTATGTATGATATTGAGTTTGATTTTGTAGAATAACGGAGGAACATTTATGGGCAGAATGACGCTGATGGACACCGACCCGAAGCAGCTGAGTCCCCTGACGCTGGCATTCGTGGGAGACGGTGTATTTGATTTATATGTGCGGGAGGAAATTGTTTGCAGCGGCAACCGTCCGGTAAAGGAACTGAATGCCCTTAAGGTGGAGCGGGTGCGCTGCGAAGCCCAGGCAAGGTTATATGATGCCATCGAACCCCTTCTGACAGAGGAGGAAGCGGATATTTTCCGCCGGGGAAGGAATGCCCATACCTCTCATACGCCGAAAAATGCCTCATCCTCCGAATATCATACGGCCACAGGTCTGGAGGCGCTGTTCGGATATCTGTATCTTTCCGATCGTCCCCAGCGGATACGGGAGCTGCTGCAGCAAACATCGGCTGAACCTCATTCCGGTGCATAAAAGCGGGTGCAGCAGTACGGAAAAACCAAAACAAAAGAAAAAGCCGATGAAGCATCAGGACTTCATCGGCTCTCTTTGTAAAGTCAGTCAATCAGTCTGGAATCAGACGATTAACCCATTAAACCCCCAGCCAGAGTTTTGGCAGCTTCATATTTTTTGTTGCATTCGTCGCAGATCTCAATTTCTTTGCCCATTACAGTGACCTTATGGCCGGCTTCATTGACTTCCTTATTGCACATACCACAGGTGAACTTGTGGGTGCAGCCAACAGTCAGGGCAACCATTACACAGACAAGGGTAGCAAGAACAATCGCAATAACTCTTCTTTTCATAGTGAGAATCCTCCTGAAATATGTAATAAAGTGGCTTACCGTTATTTATTATAATAGTTTTGTCGAGAAATGTCAATTCAAGAAACTAACCATCCAAAAGTTTGGATATCTGTCCATAAAAATGTCCACTGCATTGAGTTTTTTGTGGGTTGCATGAAGAAAAAAAGAAGGCCCGTCTGACAAACGGTCTTCCTTTTGGGAAAAAACAGGCGTCAGACGGGCAGGGCTTTATTCCGGACAGCGTTGATAGCAGGCTCTTTCTCCGTTGGAACCGGTCATAATCAGCCGATCACCGTCAAAGCTGATCTCGATGGTTTCAGTGCCGTCTACATCCTTGTGGGTCAGGGTGTTGCCTTCCACAGAGAAGGTTCCCATGGAGGTGGTGGGCTGATTCTTGCCTCCTGAATAAACGGTACGATCCGGCCGGAATTCGATCCAATAATCGGAATACCCCTCCATATTCCATTTACCGATGAGTTTCTGTGCGCTGCTCTGCTGGCAGGCTGCTGTTGTCAGACATGCAATCCAGACAAGAAGTGCCAGACTCAGGAAACAAAGGCTTTTTTTCATAACAATCCCTCCAGTGTGGGGCTTTCTGCAGACGATGATTGTTCCCAACCGCAGCCCCAAATAATCTACCGTTATAGAAGGCGTTTAAACTTTTGAATCATAAAGTACTCCCAGTCTGCAGGCACCGTTCTCGGCGTGGAGTACATCGGTTTTGGTGCTGTCATGCAGACGGAAAGTGTCAGTGCGGCGAGAAAAACGATGGCGGAAAAACGTTTTTCCATCATAATAACCTCTTTTTTACTAAAAAAAGAACAGTTGCTATATTTTTTCATTATACTATTCCTATGACTACGATGCAAGATTGGTAACAGAATTGTAATGCACCGCTAAGGGGGAATTTTGCGAAAAAGTCCCCCTAAGAATTCAGAAAACGAATTTTGCGAAGCGTTCTTCTGGTCAAAAAAGAACCGCTCCAGAGCGCTCCGTGAGGAGCGTGAGGAGCGGAAGTCGCGGCAGTAAAGCTGGACACGGCATAATCAAGCGGAACGGAGTGGAGCAAGGCGCGAATCGTCCTGTGCGGTCACGCACCAGGGAAATCAAGTTTTAAAATGTTTCCCTTTTTTCTGTTCATCTTTAATGGAAAAAACACAAGTTTTTTTGGAAAGGGGTTCGGGGGATAACCCTTTTTTTCAAAAAAAGGGTTTCCCCCGGCAGGGTTTGGGACAGAGTCCCAATATTCCGGAGAAGAAAGTTGATTTCCGTGGGGTCACGCGCCCGCC
>CACYCV010000314.1 GCA_902772955.1 uncultured Ruminococcus sp. | reverse complement strand
GTGTGAGAGCTACGCGGTGAGGGAAGCGGACCGGAAGCGGATGATGGGCCACAGCTTCGGAAACGATATTACGAACAGTGTCTACGGGCACAGGACCCTGGAGGAGCTGAGGACAGAGATCGAGAAAATCCAGGTGCCGGTTCCGGAATAATAAAAAATCGGCGCATACCGGCCTGACACATTGACAGTATTCCGCAGAATAGTGTCAATGTGTCAGACTGTCCAACAGTAAATTTTCAAACTCTGCCCAAAATATAGACATTGATAGCTATGCTCAGCATGGTAATTGACCATATTGGATCCGGGTTTCTGAATAACAATCTTCTAATGCAGTCGATAGGCCGACTTTCATTTATACTTTATGCCTTCGGACTTTTTTCTTTTAATATTCACCCATGGAAAAGCCTGGCTCTTCAGTATATTTTGCCGAAAAAATGATGGGATGATAGCGGGGACGGCGATGCTGCCGGTGCCGGAAAAAATTGGCGCACACCGGCCTGACAAAATGACAAAGACTCGGTGGGGGATATCATGTGCTCATTAATTCTGCTAAGGCAATTGAATCCAGCAAAATCCGGCAGATTTGGCATATTGGATCTGCTTTGTGTCGGACGGAAGAGGCAAAAGCGGGATTCCCTGTGGACGCGCCTCGAATACTGTGATAAAATATAATCATTCAGGCTGAAACCACAAGGCGCTCTGCCGCTGTCGCAGGGCTTCGGGGGATGATAATATGCAGTCAGATTTCTGGATTATGAGACCGTTCAACACGCTCTTCTTCCTTGTGTTTGCCGTGTTTATTCTGCTTCTCATTGCTTCCAGCATTCTTTTGCGCAAAAAAAGTGAAAGAACGAGGGAGCTTGTTTTGATCACAGCCTGCGTCGTTACCATGATTGGCTTTATCCTGTACAAAGTTTCTCTCTCCCGTGACAGCGAATTCAACATCATCACCGCAGGCATGGGCGGCTTCAACTGGTGGGGAGAGCTTCCGCTGCAGCTGTGCAACATCAACATGATCCTGATTCCGATTGCTGTGTGGAGGAAGAGCCGGCCTCTGGCGTGCTTCAGCTTTTTCCTCGGGCCGCTCGGCGCGCTGATGGCGCTGGTTATGCCGGGAAACGGTTTTGATGGGTACTCGCTGCTTCTGCCCCGCATGCTGGGCTACTACGGAACCCACTTCATGCTGGTGATTGAAGGGCTGGCGCTGGTCACCTTCGGCCTGTTCCGCCCCAGGCTCCGCGACCTTCCGAGGGCGATCCTCACGGCGTTTTTGATTGCCTTTGGCGTCTTCTGCATCAACATGCTGCTGCGGTGGAGCGGCCTGCATCCAAAAGCAAACTATTTCTTCTCTGTGGAAACGGAAGGCAATTTCCTGCTGGAGCTCTTTTACAGCTGGATCCCCGTGCCGTTTCTCTACCTGCTTCCCAGCATTGTTATTCTCGGTGTGTACATGCTGGCCGTTACGCTGCCGCTTGAGCTGATCGACCGGAAAAGGAGGGTAGCCGAAATGAATGGAAAAAATAAGGCCGGGTTTTCGGAGCGTGTGACATTTCTGTGATGATCCCCGTGCTATAGTGTACACATCAAAACAAATTAAAAAATAATTGAATTGAAGGAGATAATTATCATGACAGTTGAAACCAGCAAGAAGCTTCTGAGTATTTTCGGAATCATTGACATCATTTTTGGCGTTCTTGGACTGATCCTCGGTGTTGTCGCCGCGGCTGGCGGCGGCCTGGTTGCAGTGGGAGGAATCGCCGCGGAACAGGCAGATGCCGGCGCAGCCGGGGGTCTTGCACTTTTAGCAGGAATCGTCCTCATCCTGGTTGGTGTGTTCTCCGTGGTGGAAGGGGTTCTTTCAAGGAGAGCAGCAAAGGATCCGAGCAAGGCAAAACCCGCATTCGTGTTTGCTGTCATCAGCCTTGTGCTTGCTGCCATCAGTCTGATCAGCGCATTAACGGGCGGCGGCTCCCCGGTTTCTGCGATCGTAAGTGTGGTTATAAACGGCCTGCTGGTTGCAGCGGCAAACACGCTGAGAAAAGAAGGGTAACAAAAATCTCCGGCGGTTTCAGACTTAGAGAGATCAGAAAAAATACCTGTTTCCATGAAAAGAATGACGGATGCCTCAAAAGGGCATCCGCCTTTTTCTGTTTACAGGGAAATACGAAAATGCTAAAATAAACTCCATGATAACAGACCTGCAGGGGGCGCGTGAATATGAAAACAATTTATCTGGCCGGAGGCTGTTTTTGGGGTACACAGAAGTTTTTCGACCAGTTTGACGGCGTGGTCGAGACCGAGGTCGGTTATGCAAACGGACCTTCCGAGAATCCGAGCTATCAGGAAGTCTGCATGCGATCCGGGCATGCCGAAACCGTAAAAATCATATACGATGAACAGATTATCAGCCTGGAAAAGCTGCTGGAGTACTACTTCATGACCATCGACCCGCTGTCTTATCATCGGCAGGGGGCGGACATGGGCATCCAGTACCGGACGGGCATCTATTATACAGACCGGACAGATCTTCCCACGCTG
>CACYCV010000313.1 GCA_902772955.1 uncultured Ruminococcus sp. | reverse complement strand
TCATCGAAAATGGAGCATATATCACTTTGACGATATAAGACAGAATCTTTTTTGCTCCGTGCCGCTCGGAGTTTTTCAGAAATTTGCTCATCAGTCCGACACGGTACAGATGAAAATGGAGAAACTGGAGCTTGCGCCGGAATTTGTTTTCCGGTACCGAGTCAAAGGGAAAAATGTCCACATAGATCCCCTGGTGCATCTTTTTGTCTGCGGTAACCTTTTCCCTGAAAATCGTCCCGTTGAGTCGGATTTTGTCGATCAGATGGAAATATTCCGGATCCGTTTCGTTGCATTGATAGAAAAAACGGTCAGACAATTCTTTTTTACAGACTTGTTTGAACCGTTCATAATGATCCCTTGTCATGGCAATATCCATGTCATCATCCCATGGAATAAAGCCTTTATGCCTGATCGCACCTAACAATGAACCGTAAGTCAGCGTATAGATAATCCCATGCTTTTTGCAGATTCTGTCTATCTCATGCAGAATCTCCAGTTCTTTTTCTCTTAATGCTTTTGTCTGGTTTTCATCCAGCTGGACAACACTACTCATTCTTCTCTCTCCGATGTGTTTGTTATTTCAACGAGACTAATTCTGGTCCAGAACATATCAATCTTATCTTGCTTCTATCGTCCTCAAAAATTCTCGGATGGTTGAAATGACAGCATCGTTGTGAGATTCATATGTCTCAAAAGTGTGATTAGCACATTGTCTGATCATTTCGACCGGATCATCATCCTCATTCAATTCCATAACATAGTTCATCTCGGCAAACGAATCCGCAATCTGAACCTGATGATCGTCCACATGTTCTCCGTACTTCGATAACCGGGGAACAACAATCACTGCTTTCTTCTTTTTCAGCGCGGTGATAATCGTAGCCACTCCTCCATGGGTAAGCAGAATATCACATTGATCAATCTTGTCCTCATATTCCTTTTTATCCATAAACGAAACAGATCGGTAATGTGAAGGAATATAATCAGAATTGCCGCTTTGCGCAAATACCTCAAATGAAGGATCTGCTTCAGCCAGCCGATCTCCGATCTGTATCAGCCTGTTAAAAGGGAATTTCTGAGTTCCTACAGAGATAAAAATCTTCATCAAAAAATCCCTCCGACGTATTTCGCTTTCTTATAATGCCGGGTCATGCTCTCCCATTGAACGAGAAACAAATCTGATATCGGATAACACAGTCTTCCTGTCAGGGATGGTTTGTTAACCCTGGCAAATGATTCGATATATATGATTTTCTTGCGCCTGATCTTTCCAATCACACAGAAAGGATATGCGATCAACGCGCCCGTCGTGATAATAACATCCGGATTCTCGTCCCGTATAATTGTTTTTGCGTTTTGAAACAGTCTGAACAGATGAGATACAAACTTCTTTTCCCGGCGATTGATCTGGGACACAGTATATACTGGAGTCAGTTTGCTGTCTGTCGCCTGTCCTCCTTCTTCTGTAACGAAAAAGGATTCATGTTCGCTAAACAGCTTGGACAAACACATTAATTCTTCCCAATGCCCTCCCGAAGAAGACACATAGCAAATCTTCATGATATAAACCTATCCCTCAGTTTTTTCCTGCCGCTGTATTGTTTGATTTAATACCTGATCGACAGTTCAGTAATCGTTCTGGCTGTTTTGTCATTTTATTCTTGTTTTTACATCGCGCCGTCTTTTCTGATCACTGTTTTAATTGTTTTCAGCAAAATACGACAATCCAGTCCCAAAGACCAGTTGTTGATATATTCAGTGTCCAGTTTGACAACTTCCTCAAAATCTGTGATCGTACTTCTTCCGCTGACTTGCCACATGCCCGTCAGGCCCGGCTTGGTAGCCAATCTGGCCCGATGATGATATTTATACTTCCCCCATTCGTCTTCTGTCGGGGGCCGAGTGCCGACCAGGGACATATCGCCTTTAAGGACGTTGAAGAACTGGGGAAATTCGTCCAGGGAAGATGAGCGGATCTTTTCGCCGATACCGGTTGTTTGTTTGCCATCGACGATTTTGTTGCCGATGATCCGCGGATCCCAGTCCAGTTTGAACATCATGCCATCAGAAACGCGGTTTTGATCCATGAGTTCTTTTTTCCGTTCCTCCGCGTCCATGTACATGGAGCGGATCTTATAGAACTGAAAGCGTTTACCGTTCTGACCGATACGGATCTGTTTGAAGAGAATGGGACCGGGAGATTCTTTTTTGATCTTCGGACCAATAACAGCGATCAGAATCAGGGCAAAGATGCTGCCGATGAGGCCGCCGATGATATCAAACAATCTCTTAACGATCATCTGCAGCGGACTGGCGTAGTTGACAGTCATAGTCAGGACGTTGTAACCGCCAACCTTTTCCATAAAACTCTTTCCGCCTGAACTGGAGATGGGGAGACGAATATGGATGGGAATAGCCATCTCACGGCATTGTTCAATGAGTTTGGCTACGCCGGATTGTTCAGTAACTTTTTCTGCTTTTTGGGTCCCGTAGGTATCTTCGATATATTCTCCTATTGCTTCATAGGATGTTGTTTTTAAGTCTGAAAGATGTTCCGGATAGACGAAGATCTCATCTACCCATTCGCGGCAGATATAGTCTGCCGCGTTTTCCAGGCTGGATACTACTTTGACATTGTTGATGGTTTCTCCGGTACCGTCCCGGTTGCTTAAGATGATGCCTGCGTAGTTGAAATCATCCAGGTCGTTCGCCTTTTCAAGAATTCTGGGAACCGTTCCTTCGTCAGCAACGAGGATCATTGTACCTTTGGCTTTGTTCTTGTTGATTCGCCTGATTAATGGTTTCCAGAGGATACGGATGAGATAGCCAAGAATCAGGTGAAAACCGGAGGTCAGGTAAAGTGTGATACGGGAATAAGCGTCACCGGCCTGTGTAGAGAAAAGGTAGAGAGACATGACGAGAAGGACAAGAACCACATGCTTGATCGTTTCGATCATTTCCTTTAGGTATCCGCGTTTCATCACATTGTGCAATGTGTTGAAC
>CACYCV010000312.1 GCA_902772955.1 uncultured Ruminococcus sp. | reverse complement strand
AGAAAATCATATATGATAAAATGCCTGAGCACTTGATTTCATGCGAGTTTCCAGCTTTTTTATACAATCAGGTTTCACGGATTCAGATAAACGATAAAACCGGATGTGAAACGTATTCGTCACATTGCCCGCGGGGTACCCCGCCCAGTGCAGTCACTTCCTCTCTGCAAAAGTGGAGCGGCTGAAAAAAAGCAGTATTCTCCTATCGAAGCAGCGCAGTAATCCTCCAAAAATCAGAAAAATGCCTTTTTCAACCTGCAAAAATGGATTTTTTCAGTATTTTGCAGGTTGACTTATTTGGATAGATATGATAAAATAATAGCGTCTTAACATCGATTTTTATGGAAAGGGAGTATAGACATGTCCAAGAAGAACCAGATAGATGAAGAAGTCATCAACGAAGCAGTAGAAGATGCTGTCGCTGAGGAAACCAACGCAGCAGAAGAAGCCGCTCCTGCCGAAGAAACCACAGAGGCCGCTCCTGCTGAAGAGGTTGCTGAGGAAACCACCGAGGAGGCTGTCGAGGAATCCTGTGAGGGTGCCTGTGATGAGACTGAAGAGGACAAACACCTGTTTTGCCTTGTATCCCGTATTGTCAAAAAGCTGAAAGCAAAGCATGCCAAGGAGCAGGACGCTGCCGAGGATGAAGAAGCCAAGGATGAAGCTGTCATTTCTCTGGACAATGACGACATTGTTCTGGATGATGATATCATTGCTGAATTGAAGGAGCAGGAGAGACGGGAAGCCTTCCGCAAGAAAGCTCTTGTCTGCGCTGCCGGTACAGCCGCTGCAGTTCTGACTATCGCTCTGATTGCCAAGAAGTGCAAGAAAAAGAAAAAAAATTGCGGAGATAACTGCGATTAAGATGACAGAAAACACCCCACTCGCCGAAAAAGCGAATGGGGTGTTTTCTCTGCCCTCTGCCGGGATCCACAGGTTTTTGCAGGCAATTCTTCCGGTCAGAAGCCATTCGGATTTTTTCTAAGGAAGCAATGAATCGTTAGGCGCCAATCATTCATTGGTTCCCTAAGGCAATACTTTTACTGCATCAGCTCATTCACCCGGTTCTGTACCGCTTGATAGTCATAGCCTGCCTGATGCAGCAGTCGTTCCCGCTCAGCACCGGCGCTCCATTTTCCGGCAATTACCTCACGGGCAATCTCGTCCAAGGACTTGTTCTGTATTTTTCTGGTATAGTTCAGGGCAATCCATCCAAGGACATTTTCGTAACGAGTCAGTCCCCAATGATAGCCGCCGCCGGAGGTCTGACGGATGATGTTCAGCTTGGTACCGTAAGGAACGGCACTCAGAATTCTGTAGCTTGTTCCGGCGCCGCTGCGTAGGTTTACGCCGTCCTCTGCTGTCACCCTGACGGTATAGCGTACCACCTGTGAGGAATGAATCTGGCTGATTTCCGGCTTGTCCGGTTCATTCTGGGAAGCAGACGGGTCACTGCTGTTTTTGTGATCGCTGAACAGCTTCTCATCAAAGCATTCGTCCCTGTCCACGCTGCCGCTGATGCCGCTGACACTGCCGTCCCAGGAATACTGCCAGACCGCACAGGAGTATTTGGGCGCCGCAGCACCGGGAGCGGCATACCACAGGGGATAGTCTTTTAGCTTCTCCCAATCATAGACAGACGTGATAAAGGACTGATTGGTATAAATTACCGCCCGATAGCCTGCTTTTCTGACACGTTCCAGAAAAGCAAGGGCGCATTCCGTCCAGTCGGGATGTGCACCGCATTGTGTGGCATATCGGATGCTGTCCTCCTCGATGTCCAGGGCGATAAAGCAAACCTTCTCTTTGAACTGACCCGCCAGACGGATGGCAAAGTTCGCCTCCTCTCTGGCACTTTCGGGATTGGTAAAATAGGCAAAATGATAGGTACCAAAGGGAATACGGTTCCGGATACAGCCCTCCGCATTTTGGATGTATTGGCTGTCAACCTGTTCCGGAAGATCACTGCCAAAGGAGCTTCGAAGAATAGCAAATCCGATTTCTTTTCCTGCTTTGTCCCAATCAATCCTGCCGTTGGCATAGGAAACGTCAATTCCCTTTTTCATTGTCTGTTTCCTCCTTTTCATTGACCTCCGGCAAGCCTGCCACCGAGGTCAGCAATGACAGCACCGCTGACAGAACTGCTGTCGATGCCACCGCCGTCCAACAAACATCGCCCATGGTTACCGAAACGCCGATAGCAGCGGCGGCAGTCTGGGCAAAGGTTTTGACGGCACGGATGCCGGCTGCTCTGAGCCAGCGAATGGTTGTTTTTTGTATCATTATTTTCCCTCCAGATCATTAATGCGATGGTTGGCAACCTTCTGACGTTCCTCCAGAAGTTCCACCCGTTCTTCTAACTTATATGTGCGTTCGATCACCAGATTATGCTTATCCTGTTTCTTTTCCAGCTCCCTTAGCCGGAAATCCGTCAGCTTGCTGCCGGTAAGAATGCCTCCGAAGGTACCCACCAACGAGCCGATCAAGGCAAGCAAGGCACTGAGAATGGCCGGTTCCACTTCATCACCTCCTTTCACTTATCCCCCTAAAAATAAAAAAATTCGACCTTTTGAAGTCGAAATTTCAAAAATATTCACGTTTTTTTATACTGTCCGCTTGGCCAACTTCGGACAGTATTTTTTTACGGTTGCGAAGTGTTCCGCCGATCAAAAAGAACAACTTGACAAATTCATTTCACATCCGGTTTTATTGTTCACCTGAATCCGTGAAACTCAAATAGAATAAATAGCTGAAAGCAAGATAAACAGAGCTTTACAAGCAAAATGTATCATTCCTTGTTT
>CACYCV010000311.1 GCA_902772955.1 uncultured Ruminococcus sp. | reverse complement strand
CAGAAGCTGCCAAGCCGGCTGCTGAGGTCAAGAAAGCAGAAGCTGCCAAGACGGCTGCTGAAACAAAAATTGCAGAGGAAAAGAAACCTGTGAAAACCGGCGGCAAAAAAACAAACGGAAAAAAGACCGGTAAGAAATAATCCCGACATTTCGTTTCCGCCAATTCTTCCCCTGATACACGGAAAAAAATCCTGTATCGGGGGATTTTTTTGATGCAAAAAGAAGGGAGCAGAAGACAACAAACAGCCTCCTGCTGCTTGCACCCAGAAAATAGTTTTTCTCTAAACTATTGCGTTTTTCCGGAAAGGTGTACTATAATGAATTCGTATGCAACAATAAACGGAGGATATAACATGAAAATATTACTTGTAGAAGACGAAATCGGTCTTGCAGAAGCAGTCGGTTCCATACTTAAAAGCGAAAAATATGATGTGGATATCTGCAATGACGGCATCAGCGGCCTGGAAGCTGCCCTGACAGATCAGTATGACTGCATTTTGCTGGATATTATGTTACCAGGCATGAACGGCCTGGATCTGCTTTCTACCATTCGGGTAAAGGAGATCGAAACGCCGGTTCTGCTCCTTACGGCTCGCTCAGAAACAGAGGATAAGATCAACGGACTGGACTGCGGTGCAGACGATTATCTTACCAAGCCCTTTTCGATGGGAGAGCTATTGGCACGAATCCGTGCCGCTACAAGACGCAGAGGCATTGTACATGACATTAATCCGAAATACGGCGATATTATTCTGGACCTGAAAAGAGACGAGATTATCTGCGGCAGTAATTCCGTTGTCCTGGGCAGAAAAGAATTCCAGATGCTGGAACTGCTGATCTCCAACGCCGGTCAGATTACTACAAAAGAGCAATTCATGAACAAAGTCTGGGGATACAACGATGAAAGCGAATACAATAACGTTGAAGTCTACATTTCTTTTTTAAGGAAAAAACTCAGTATGCTTCACTCCTCTGTGCAGATTAAAACCCGCAGGGGGATCGGATACTTTCTGGATGGTGCAAAATGATCAGAAAGCTGCAGATCAAAATTATTATCGTCATCACACTGATACTGACTTCAGCAGTCTTCGGTATTATGTTTGCCGTCAACACCATGGTAACGGCCGAAAACGATCACGAAATCGAGACAAATATCACTCGTATTGCCGCCCTTGACGGTCTGCTGCCTCAGGAATATGTCACCATCGACCCTTATACCAATTCACAGACAGGCTATACTGACAGCTTTTCCGTCCAGATCAACCATAACTATTCTGTCAGAAAAATTGTTCTGACCAGAGATATTGTGGTCAAGCAGGAAGACGTAATCGGATATGTCAATACCGCATTGCAATCCGGCAAGACCCGGGGGGAGCTGGGAAACTATGCATTTTGTATCCAGTCAAAGCCATACGGAAAGATTGTCGTATTTATGGACATTACTTCGTTTCAACAGGCAAAAAAGAATCTGATATTTACTACCTCTCTCATCGGCCTGATGACCATTCTGGTATTTTTCGGCTTTGCGGTCGCCATTTCCTTCTGGTTGGTTAAGCCCGTGAGGAAAACCTTCAACAAGCAGAAGCTCTTTATTTCCAATGCCAGTCACGAGCTGAAAACACCCTTGGCAGTTATTAACGCCAACGCCGATGTACTCAAAACTGAAATCGGAGTGAATAAATGGCTTGGCTATATCCAGTCTGAAACCTCGCGTATGAACGAGCTGGTCAATGAGCTGCTTTGTCTTGCCAGATTGGACGACAAAACAGGGCATAAGATGATTATATCCGAATTTAATCTTTCGGATGTTTTTCTGCAAACAATGCTTCCCTTTGAAAGCAAGGTTTTTGAATTGGGAAAGACCCTTGAAATTGAGGCACAGCCTGACATCATGTATAAAGGGGATATCAGCACGATCAAGCATATTCTGACCATCCTGATTGACAACGCCATCAAATATTCCGATGAAAAAGGTTTGATTTCTACAAAATTGTATTCGCACTCCGACAAAAGAATCATCGAGGTTTTCAATACGGGTATGGGAGTTCCGAAGGAAAAACTAAAAAAAATCTTTGAACGCTTTTATCGGCAGGATGAAGCACGAGACAGAAAAAGCGGCGGTTACGGTCTAGGCCTCGCCATTGCCAAGGCTTCTGTGGAAGCCCACAACGGAAAAATCAGTGTTCAGAGTGAATACGGAAAATGGATCCGTTTTACGGTCACGCTTTCATAAAAAAGACGACAGCTTTTGAGAATCAAGGGCTGTCGTCTTTTTTTGATAATTCTGTCTTTCTTTCCGTGGAGACAGATTCTGTTTTAATAGCTTTGCGGTTATCATGCGAAAGAAAACCCGCTTTCAGTAAGCGACGGACAATCCATCCGTTAACTGTGCCTGCAGCAATACCGCCAAGAATCAGATAGGGGGCATAATAGAACAAAGGGGTTCTCATGACAAGGGAGGCCGCTATCAACTGACCAATATTATGAAACACGCCTCCTGCCATACTGACCAGCACCACCTGCTTCCGGAAAAAAAAGCGACACAGACACATGACGACAAAGCTGAGCAAGCCCCCTGCTGTACTAAAAATCAGGGATGAGATATTGCCGAATAAAAGCATAGATAACAGAAGACGTCCTACCAAAACAAACAAGGCCTCTCCGGTACCCAACACATACAGCGTAAACAGAATTGCCAGATTTGCAAGTCCTATCTTCATACCGGGAGCAGGCATAGGCAGAGAAAGAACCATCTCCAGCCAGCTCAATACAAAGGCAGCTGTCAACAACAATCCAACCGTCGTCAATCGTTTGGTATTCAGCATCTTCTTGTGCATCAGGCTGCCTCCGTGTATGATTATTGCTTTCTGAGGGGACCTCCCTGAGAAGGACGCTTCCCTTTTCCATCAGGAACTACAGGACGCCTCGGACGGTGTTGCCCATCCCGTGAGGAGCCTTGCTGCATTTTTTCCATCTCCGCTTTTCTGCGAAGCATCTCCTTTTTTTTGCGGGCTGCCAGTGCCTTTTTTTTGGTACGCTTCTGGTCATAGAGAATATAAAAGCTGAACAGCACGATCAGAGCAATATCCACCAGAATAATCACTACGATGATCAAGGCATAACCGCCGGAAAAACCACTTTCCTCCTGCGGACCATTTTTCTCCAGAATACCCTTATCCTCGTAAGGAGGAATTGTTCTGACGTTATCGCTTTTAAGCTGATGTTCTTTGGCAAATTCCTGTACATACAGACTGTTATCACTATACAAAGTCAGTTCATTGGAGCCGGAAAAAGCATTACCGTCAATATTGGTTGGATTCTTATAGAAAACAGCTTCTTTCAGATTCTTACAATCGGTAAACGCATAAGAGGCGATCTGTGTATCTCCGTTGAATTCAATCCGGGTCAGATTGTAGCATCCGGAGAACGCCATGGATTTCAGTTCCTTTAATGACTCTGGAAAAATCATTCTGCCAAGGGAGTGGCAGTCCTTAAATGCAAATTCTTCGATGCTTCTGATACCGGCCTGGAATTTGACAGAACGAAGCTTTTCACAGGCTTCAAAAGCTGAAGGAAAAATATTCTCCATTTTTTTTGGCATGGCAACACTCTCAATGGAGCTGCAATGCGAAAACACCTCTTTTTTCAGCGAAGCAAGCTGTTTGGGAAGTGTTATTTTCTCCAGAGAACGGCAGCCATAAAAGGCTCTCTCCCCTATTTCCACAATCGAATCGGGAAGGGAAACCGTTTTCAGTCCCGTACAGTTTTCAAAGGCAGATTTTCCGATTCTGGTCACGGTTTTCGGCAAGAGAATCGTATCCAGTTCTGTGTTGCTGGAAAAGGCATAGTCACCGATTTCCTTGACGGTTTCAGGAATACTTCTGGAGTTTTCCTTGCCGGTATATTTGATCAGAATCCCATCACCCACAGTAATAAAATCCGTTTTCTGATTTTTCAGCCATTTGGTTCCTTCAAAAGCATATCCGCCCAGCTCAATCACCGTTGCCGGGATCTTGATTTGCTCCAGGGAAACGCAATCAAAAAAAGCATATTTGCCGATATGCTGTATGCTGTTTGGCAGCTCAATACTTCTGAGTGAGGAACAGTTGGCAAATACGGAATCCTCCAGGGTCAGAACACCGTCATGAATGACAACGGTCTGCAGGGCCGGACAATTCATAAATGCACATTTTTCGATGACTTCCACATTGCCGCTGATTTCCACCTTTTGCAGCGCTGTGCAGCCGGAAACCGCGTTGGATTCAATCACTTCAACAGAACTGGGAATCTCCAATTCCTTCATATTTTCATTGGACATAAAAGCGGTTGAGCCAACCCGCGTCACCCGATAATTTTCTATCATAGACGGGACTGACACAAACAAGCCCTGGCCATGATAAGCCACAACCTTGACATTACTCTTGTCTTCCAACACCTGATATACAAATTCTCCGCTGTCAATAAAAGTCGAGGCACGTACTGAAAGCGGCTCCGGCATAAGAAACAAAAAAAGAATAGTAGTGATGCAAAACAGCAGCCCCGCAAAAAGACGGGAGGTGTTTTGTTTGAACTGGTTTTTTTTAGTCATGGAGCTGACTCTCCTTCTGATCGTATTGTTCCGTCTGCTTACCCATCGTATCATATTTTCGGCAGTATTTCAATAGTATCACGGATATTCCCGGTAGAGAGATACAACCCTGCCAAGAATCCGAAGGTCCTGTGTAACTATCGGTTCAAAATCAGGATTATGAGGCTGCAGCCGGTAACAGCCGTCTTCTTTATAAAAGCTCTTGACCGTTGCCTCTTCACCAATCAATGCCACCACAATATCTCCATTTTCTGCAAATTCCGATTTTTCACAGATTACAATATCCCCATCATAAATCCCGATATCCCGCATACTTTCCCCCACAATGTTCAGAGCAAACAGGTCTTTTCCGGCTGCCCTGGCTTTAGGGAAAGGAAGATAGCCGCTGATATCCTCAAAGGCATAAATCGGCAGACCAGCCGTAACCTTTCCAAGGACAGGAACGGAAACGACTGCTTCTTTACCGGGCATACGAATAGAACGATGGCCCCTTGACCGGGTAATATATCCGTTTTCTTCGAGGATTTTCAGATGGGCATGCACGGTTGAGGTTGAGCTGAGACCGGTTGCCTCACAGATTTCACGCACTGTAGGGGTATAGTCCTCTTCGGCAGCCTGATTCAGATAGTCCAGTATTTTTTGTCGGCTTTTTGTCAGTACTTTTTTCATGACAATCCCCCTTTTCCTATGGAGAACAACTACAAACATACGTTTTGCTCATTATAACACAGTTGTACCGAAAATGCAAATCCCGCTAACGGTGCGTGACCGCACAGGACGTGTTCGCGGCAGCGCTCCACTCCGTTCCGCTCGGTTATGCCGTGTCCAAGTTTACTGCCGCGGCT
>CACYCV010000310.1 GCA_902772955.1 uncultured Ruminococcus sp. | reverse complement strand
TTAAAGTTTGATTTATCATCCCTGTGCCATCAAGCACAGGGATTTTTTGCGGGCGTCGTATAGTGGTAATACCCAAGCTTCCCAAGATAAATACATGCCCTGAGAGCCCCGTATTTTCGGGGCTTTAATTTTTAGTGACAACAAAATTGACAACAGAAATTTTCTTTTGTATCTTTAATGTATGCACAAGAAATATGGCATCTATAAACGCATCGTAAAAGGCAAAACTATCTACTATTATTACGTATATGACGAGGCCGGGAAAAGGCAGTGCTATTCCACAGGAAAGAGAACAAAAGCTGCGGCCGAGGATTACTGTCTCGAGCTGTTCCGGTATGGATCCCTGATTCCGAAGAGAAGAGACAAGACTCTATTCAGCACGTATGTAAAGGATTTCTGGGATTATGACAAAAGCCAATACATCCAGGGAATCATCAAGAGAGGCGGCAGCTTCACCAGAACGGTGGCAGACTGGCGGAAAAGCATAACAGAGAACCATATCCTCCCCTATTTCGGCAACAAGACCTATATGTTATCTGAGTGCACCCTATTTTTTGCCATAAACACCCCAGGGCAGATTACAGGTCGACGAGTGACCACCTAAAGTTACAAGCAGCAACTTTATTTTATTTATGGAGAGCAATGGCATCCGACCATAGGGCGTCAGTCCCGGCGACCAATTCAAATCATCAGCGCAGTCAACCTTGCACCCTGCCCTATAAATAAATTGTATATTCTGTTTGCTTGCAGTACGATGTTTTGGCTAGGATTCTTTCAGATCTATTCTATTGTTTTTATTTTGTTCTGTTTCTTTTTAGAAAAATACAAGCACAGACAAAAGTACTAAGATTTCAGTATTTTTTGGGCAGGCAGCAGACCGAGCCTACCTGGGTGATGTAATCCTATATAAACTTGAGCCACATACCCGCCCGCTCTCCCTTCTTCTATAGCCTTACACCCTATACCTATTCTATATCCTATACATAGGGGGGGGTATTCTTATTTTTATTTCCTCTAATGCAGAGGAAAACATGGGTTTTTGCGAGGAACCCTGAGGGCGTTGCGATGATAACCCTTTCTCATTCTCCTTGTTCGTCTGCATGAGCTTTGATTATCATCAACTATTTCCTCGCCCCTGCGAACAATGAGAATTAGTTATCTCCTACTTGCATAGTAGGCTAGTATCTGGTTAGATTTTTGTAGCCAAGATCCGCAACTTTCCGGACACAAATTTTGCTTTTACAGTATAATATAATAATATATATTTAATATTAGAGGTTCATATGCACACTATTACTTTAGATCTGGCAGACCTGGTTATCGGGACCGCTAACACATTCTTCGACTTCCTGCAGAAAGACCCTAACGGGAGATACCGATCCTGGGAGCACTGCTATAAATGCTTCCACGATGCCAGGAGCAATACGGAAGCTGACCACGACTATCTGAGCCTTCAACTTGCCTTCTACCTTGCCAGCTGGGGTATGTATCGTGGCTCATCCTTCCTGCTCCAGAAAGACTATAAAATCCATATCCCTGTTGTAAAAGAACTGCTGAAGCCACAGTATGACTGTCTGGCCGGAATCGAATGCACTGAACTAAGGAAGAAAGATGTGCAGAAGCGGCTCAGCGAGCTGGAATCGTTCATGGACAGATACTATGGCAAATGCCGCAAAAGCGTGAAAGACGCTGATGTAAATAAAAACATATCCGGCACTCTGATAACAAAAATACTCATGGGTACTTTAGGTTGCGTGCCGGCATATGACAGGTACTTTATCGATGGTATCAAAAGCCAGAAGGTGTCCTCCGGGAATTATAATCTGAAGTCCATACTCAGGCTGGTCGACTTCTACGAAAGTAATGCTGATATATTCGAAAGGGCGAGAAAAAGATTTAAAGTATATGGCCTGCCTTATCCGCAGATGAAGCTGCTCGATATGGGCTTCTGGCAGATTGGTTTAGAACGAGATACTAACTCAAAGAAGGAGTAGGATGCAAAGGAGAATGTATGGAATTTAAGATTACAATAAGAAATGAAGAAGACTGGAAAAGGCACTTTCCACCTGCCGGCGGGGATAAACAATGGCGAGAGGGCTATAGCGCTCTGGAGTTTGCAAAAATTGTCACAAACAGAGCCTTTGAAAAGGATTTGGCAAATTCGTTGAAGTTTGATAATTCTTTCCACTTAAAATCTGGAGAGCTATATCCAGAGAGATTGAGCAAGTTCGATAACAACCCCAGGGGACCAAGGCATCATGACTTAGCCTGTGTAGCAGAATATCATAATAAAGAAATAGCCTTGTGCTTTGAAGCAAAAGTAAATGAATCTCTGGATAAGCAGCTCTCTAAATACAGAGATTCGGATGGGAAAAAAGAAAGAGTCGATTTAATGATAGCAAATTTTTTGAATGGGAGAAAATATTCGGACAAGGAATTCGGTCATATATATTACCAGATTTTCTCTGCTATCGCAGGCTCTATAGCATTTGCAGCAGAACGCAATATCGTTGCCGGACATCATATTCTAACGGATTTTGCTTCGGAAATATGATGCCCTGTTCTTTTGATTATTTGATATATCCACATTATCC
>CACYCV010000309.1 GCA_902772955.1 uncultured Ruminococcus sp. | reverse complement strand
CTTCCACCCCACACGACGCTAACGCGCCGCTTTGGGGTGGTTGTGTTATGACCGGGCATTTTCCCCAGAATTATTTTACACTAACTGAAAAAACCGCTCCCTGAAAAATCAGAGAGCGGTAATTTTTTGAATTTATATCAGACACCGATGGAAGAAACCGGCTTGTCTTCGTATATTCTTTCGATTGCTTCGGCAAAAACAGGAGCAACGGGGAGAGTGGTGAATTTATCAAGATATTTATCCTGGGGAATGCTGATGGTGTCGAGCAGGATAACTTCCTTGATGACACTGTTCTTAATGCGTTCAATAGCAGGACCGGACAGAACCGCATGGGTGGCGCCGGCGTAGACTTCAGTAGCACCGCCTCTTTCAACAACCGCCTGGGCTGCATTGCAGAGAGTACCGGCAGTATCAATCATATCGTCAACCAGAATGACCTTCTTGCCCTTGACTTCACCGATGATGTTCATGACCTCAGAGACATTGGCTCTCTGACGGCGCTTGTCAATAATGGCAATCGGGCAGCCAAGACGGGTAGCAAAGTTTCTGGCGCGGGTAACGGAGCCGAGATCTGGTGAAACAACCACATAATCATCGGGATTGTCGCCAATCTTCTTCTTGAAGTAGCTGGCCAGAATGGGTGCGCCTACCAGATGATCTACAGGAATGTTGAAAAAGCCCTGAATCTGTGCAGCGTGAAGATCCATGGTCAGAACACGGTCAGCACCGGCAGAGGTAATCAGATCAGCTACCAGCTTGGCAGAAATCGGATCTCTTGCCTTGGCCTTTCTGTCCTGACGGGCATAGCCGAGGTATGGGATAACAGCCGTGATGCTGGCGGCGGAAGCACGCTTCATAGCATCGATCATGATGAGCAGCTCCATGAGGTTGTCATTGACAGGCGCACAGGTGGACTGCACAATGAAGCACTCAGAGCCTCTGACGGATTCGTGGAGCGAAACGGCAATTTCGCCGTCACTGAAGCAGGTGACCTCTGATTTGCCTACCGGAATGCCGAGGCAGGCAGCAATCTGCTGTGCTACCGGTCTGTTGGAATTACAGGTAAAGATTTTAATATCCTTGCCGTGAAAGTTCATTTAACTCGTCTCCCCTTTTTGTTTTTACCAAAGGAATTGAAGCCGCGCCGTCGGATACGACAGCGAACACAACCATCCATTGTCTTCTATTCTAATACGATTTTGTCGAAAAATCAAGGTTTTCGGCGGGAAAGCCCTTTTGAATCAAAAGAATTGTTTCTTTCATTCAAAAAGTCTGATTATTTAAAAAAATATAATAGATTATGCACAAAGCGGAGATATGCTTTTCTGAACGGATAGAATCAGGGCCGTACCACTGCGCCATCGGGAACGGCTTCATCGTTGAGACAGACGGCAGGACCGATTTCACAGAAGGAGCCGATCTTCGTGGTACCGCGGAGAATGCTGGCGGGCAGAATCACGGTATTGGCACCGATCGTAACCTCTGTCCCGATCATGACACCGTCTGTACAGGGAATGACCACACCGTTTTTCCGATGCTCATCCAGAATGCGGCGGCGGGCAATCTCATTCAGCTGAGTCAGCTGCAGACCGTCATTGGCCCCCAGCACCGAATCGGCGTTTTCCGCCCGGTAGGCGATGACGGAGCGGCCGCTTTTTTGCAGAATCTCAATGGTGTCGGTCAGATAATATTCCCCGGTAATGGCACTGGGAGAAAGCTTTCCCAGCGCATCGGTCAAAGCGTCGGTTTCAAAGCAATAGACGCCGGAATTGACTTCACGGATTTTGCGGATGTCATCGGTCGCTTCTTTTTCTTCCACAATGGCTGCCAGGGATACGCCGTCCTCCTTGCGAAGAATGCGGCCATAGCCAAAGGGATTGTTTACTTCGGCGGATACTACCGTACAGGCGCTGTTTTTTCCTGCCTCCAGCACGGAGGTAATGGTTTCGGCAGTGATAAAGGGTGCATCACCGTTCAGGATCAGCACACTTTTGCCGCTGTTCTGTTTCAGAAATTCCATAGCGGTCATGACGGCGTGACCGGTTCCCAGGCGTTCTGACTGAAAGGCGGTCCGGACGGAAAAAGGAAGGGTGTGGAGATAGTCCTCCACATATTCCCGCTTGCTGCCGGTGACGACACATATTTCGTCAATGCCGGCCTTTCTGACGGCATCGATAACCCAACGGATCAGCGGCTTGAACAGAACCTCCGCCAGAACCTTGGGACGATCCGATTTCATTCGTTTTCCTTCGCCGCCTGCCAGAATGACGGCGCAAGCTGATTGCTGCATGATATAAACCTCCTGAATGAGCAGATTACTGATAGTATCCTATCATAAGTTTTCTGAAAATACAAGCCGCACTGCAACGCGGTGCGTGACCGCACGGGACGTGTTCGCGGTGCGTGACCGCACAGGACATGTTCGCGGCAGCGCTCCACTCCGTTCCGCTCG
>CACYCV010000308.1 GCA_902772955.1 uncultured Ruminococcus sp. | reverse complement strand
TCGTTCCGCTCGGTTTTGCGTGTCCGACTTTACTGCCGCGGCTTCCTCCCCACACGGCGTTTGTACGCCGCTTAGGGGCGGTTGCATAATAACCGGTAGAACGCTTTTTTACCGTAAAGTATCGTCAGCCTTTTCAAATGCTGCGGGGTCCATGGGGGAACCCCTGGTCGCTGTCCGCAGACACCGAAACACTAAAGGGGCTTGGGGGCGAAGTCACCAACTATTCATACTCCCTTCACTGCAGCGCAAGCTACTGTGATAAGTAAAACACTTATTATGAAAAATTCCGACTCCTCATAAATATTCTATCCGAAGGGATGCAGGGGGGCGATCGGAAAGCCCCCTGCGTAGACCGGATATGTTCTCTTCGCAATAATCCGATAACTATGATATGAAGGAAAAAAAGCACTTTCGCTAACTAAAAAGCAACCGATGAAATTCGTTCTCATCGGTTGCTTTTGCACAATTCATGTTTTTTCTGACAGTTCCCTTTTTCAGGAGGAAGATGCCGATCCGGAGGAATGGTTTTTGACAATGAGGATTTTAAAAATCCGGCGCTGATCGGCTTCCATCACGGTAAACCTGGTTCCGTTGATCATAATGGACGGGTGCTCTCCCTTCTTGGGGATATGTCCCATACGGTCCAGCATGATACCGGCAATGGTATCGTTATCATCGCTTTCAAAGCTGATGCCTGTCAGATCTTCAATTTCATCCAGAGAAGTGGCACCATCCACCGTGAAGCTGTATTCATTGACCTTTTGTATTCCCTCATCCTCGTTGTCATATTCATCCTGAATATTGCCGAGAATGGATTCAATCAAATCTTCCATAGTGATGATACCCCCGGTTCCGCCGAATTCATCCACCACAACGGCAATCTGGGATTTATGGGAGGTCATATACTGGAACATCTCGCTGCAGCGCTTGGATTCTGGCACATAAACAGGCTCATGAATCAGACTCTTGTCGATGGCTGCCCCGTTGATTTCGGTCCCGAGATACCCAAGAAGATCCTTGACATAAATGATTCCGGTAATATCGTCAATATCCTCATGATAGACAGGAATACGGGAACGACCGCTTTCAATCGCCAGCCGTGTCAGATGCAGGAGAGTATCATCATCATGAACCGCCACGATATCCTTCCGATGGGTCATAATCTCACCCACGGTGGTGTCGTCAAATTCAAAGACATTTTCAATCATACTCCTGGTATTCTCCTGGATCGTGCCGTTTTCCTCTCCTTCGTCCACCATCATGAGAATCTTTTCTTCTGTCGGGTTCTCCGTTGACGGCTGAATTCGCTCCCTGCGGCTGATTCTTTTGCCAAACAGCAGCAGCAAGGGCAGACACATGGCATAGAACGGAAAAAACAACCCGGACAGCACTCTCAAAATCCCCTGCAGCCGCAGCAAAAGTCCATCCGGATTTCCCAAAGCAATCCCCTCCGGCACCTGAAAGCCAAAGACCCCCAGAACCAGAAAAACAAGGAGTGCCGCAATCTGTCCGGCCGCACCAAAGGCCGCAGCCGACTGTCCCAACCAGGAATAGAAGCCCCTGCCCAGTGGCATGATGATACTATAGCCTGCCAACAAAACAAAGCCAACGGAACAGAACAACCGTCCTGCAGTCAACCGACTCTTGTACTTTTCGGCAGAGGTTTTTAATTCTACCGCCCGCAGATTTCGTTCCTCCACACGGGCACTCTCGTTCTTCATGCCACTGACAGAAGCCTCCTCTAATGCTCCCAGACACAAAGAAGCCAAAAAACAAACTACCAGTATCAACAAAGAAAGCAGTCCGGCAACGATTTCCCACTTGACTGCTGATTCAAAACCGGATAAATCTCCCGGCATAAGCCCATTCACCTCTCTATTATTTCAACTACCGCCTATTATAGCATTATCCGTCCCACAAATCAATTCTTTTTCAAGCGGCGGGTGACCCCGCTGGACGTGTTCGCTTCGCTACATTCCAACATTGGCTTCCGCTCGTCACTCTCCTTACGGAGCGCTTTGGAACGGTTCCGTTTTGAACATCGCATTTTGAATTTCAGATTCCTCATTTATTTCCCATCCGAAGTGGTGCAGGGGGCGACCGGAAAGCCCCCTGCGTATGATGGACGGCGAAATCCCCGCCCACCAACGATTCATGCAATTATATTACTGGAAATCAGGTGTATGATATGAGTAAAATTCTGGTTGTCCTCACGGGAGGAACAATTGGCAGTTCCCTGCAGCACGGAATCATAAAAACAGACAGTCACGGCTGCCGCTGTCTGGAAAAATACCGGGAAATCTACGGAGAGGATGTCACCTTTGTAACGGTGCCGCTGCTGAATCTGCTCAGTGAAAATCTGCAGCCGACCCACTGGCAGATCATGACAGACTTTCTTCTGAAAAAGGACCTTTCCGATTTTGACGGGGTCATCATTACCCATGGAAGCGACACACTTTCCTATACCTCGGCTTTTCTTGGAATGGTGTTATGCCACCTGGACAAACCTATCGTCATAACGGCTGCCGACCGGATTCCCGATGATCCGGAGAGCAACGCCGTATGTAATCTCCGTGCAGCGGTAGTGGTAATCCGACACTTCAAAAAAGGGGTTTTTGCCGTATATAAAAACCCCCATGACCCAGATTGTTCTGTTTTTCTTGCCACACGCATCCGTGAAGCGGACCGACTGCTGGACAGATTCACCTCGGCGGATGGACAATGCTTCGGAACGGTGACCAATGACTCCCTGCAGCTCACAGGATCCCCCGTTTCGCCGGAGGAGCTTCAGACACACCGTTCTCCCCTGCCATCCGGTTTTTCACGGCCGCTGCAAAACTGTGTCATGATGGTTCGTCCCTATCCGGGCATGGATTATCGGATGATCCAGCCGGGTCCGTCTGTCCGGGCTGTTCTGCACATCACCTATCATTCCGCCAGTGCCTGCACAGAGGATAATAACAGCGCCCTGACACTGCTGCGGCAATGCCGGAAAAACAAAATCGATTTCTATCTTGCCTCCTTCAAAAAGAATCCCGGCAGTCTTTATGAAACCAGCCACCTTCTGCTGCAGGAGGGAGCCATTCCCCTGATTTCCCTGACGGACGAAGCGGCCTATGCCAAGCTTCTGCTCTGCTACCATCTCCCAGACGAACAGCGGATACAACTATTGAAGAAGGATCTCTATTTTGAAGCGATCTGAAAGGGTCTGCTCTTCGATACTGCCGTCAGCGATAAATCCATGAATCAAAATCATTATTTTCCAGATCGGGCGAAACTCCACCCGTCGTATGCTGCCGGTAATCGTTATCGGACTGCGAGTAGCTGTTGAAAGGCTGCTGATCGTCGTGATAGGACGGATTGTTCCAGTCGATATTGTCTTCATAACCTGTCTCGTTTTCTTCATAATACCGTCTCGGATTATAGTCCTTTGGTTCAATTTTTTTTCGTTCAGAGGGATCCGCAGGCCTGGCATTGAGGTTTTTAACCTCGCTGCGGCAGTACGGACAGACAGCCTTGTCACTGAGGGTGACCGGTGCGCCGCAGTTGGGACAGTTGATGCTGACCGGCTTCGGCTTCTTCGCCCTGACTTCCGACTGATACATGGCAAGCATACGAATTTCCTCGTCCGAAAGGCCTTCCTGATCCAAGGGACGGGTTTTCAGCATACTGTCGATAAAAGGATTATCGCTGTGTTTTTTCTTTTTATTGTTATATTTTAAAACCGCACCCACAATCGCCCCGACAATAGGAAGAAGAATATAATACCAGGGAGAGGAGCTGCGAACCGAGGTCCTCAGAGTGCTCGCATTAACATGCAAAGTGGCTGCAGGCAGTATCCCTATCAGCATCATCACCACAACAGCCGCTTTCTTTTTCATGAAAAATCACCCTTCCTTCCACGTTATCCCCATTATACCATAAAGCCTTTTCTTTTGCATCAGGAAATATTGATTTTTCCCCTGAAATCATCAATTTTTTTCAGAAGATGGAGCATCCGACAAGCTCCCGATCAACACCGTTTTCATTAAAGCTTTTTTTGGAAAGCCTCCATTTCTTGTAGAATTCGATCAATGATTGCACTTTTTTTGTTAAGAATCTATGCTTTTTGCAAAAAGGCTATTGCAAGAAAAGGGGTTTTGTATTATAATAAAATGGCTGCTTTCAAGAAAGCAGGAACATTTTATCAACCGAATGAAAGGAAATCAGACAATGAACACATGGGGTTATGAAGCAGTATTTTATCATATATATCCGCTGGGATTATGCGGCGCACCGTTTGAGAACGACGGTGTACAGAAGCACCGCATTCTCAAGGTGCTGGACTGGGTCGATCACATCGCCGATCTGGGGTGCAACGCCGTTTATTTTTCTCCCCTCTTCGAGTCGGATACCCACGGCTACAACACAAGAGATTATTGTAAAATCGACTGCCGTCTTGGTACCAATGAGGACTTCAAACAGGTCTGTGACGCACTTCACGCCAAAGGCATCCGGGTTGTTCTGGACGGCGTGTTCAACCATGTAGGCAGAGGCTTCCCGGCTTTTCGGGATGTCTGCGAAAAGAAATGGGATTCACCCTACAAAGATTGGTTCAACATTCATTTTGACGGCAACAGCAGCTATAACGACGGCCTCTGGTATGAAGGCTGGGAGGGACATTATGATCTCGTCAAGCTGAATCTGAAGAACCCCGCTGTGGTAGATCATCTGCTCAACGCGGTTCGTTTCTGGATCGATACCTTTGATATCGACGGCATTCGTCTGGATGTGGCCTATTGTCTGGACTTTGATTTTCTGAAACGTCTGCGGAGCTTCACAGACAGTCTGAAGGACAATTTCTTCCTGGTAGGTGAGCTGCTGCACGGAGACTATTCCCGCTGGGTCAATCAGGAAATGCTGCATTCCGCCACCAATTACGAATGCTACAAGGGCTTGTATTCCAGCTTTAATTCCATGAATATGTTTGAGATCTGTCATTCTCTGAAAAACCGCTTTGGTCCGGAACCCTGGTGTCAGTACAAGGGACTGCATCTTCTTTGCTTTGCGGATAATCACGATGTCACTCGGGTGGCCAGCATTCTTTCCAATCCGGCACATCTTCCTCTCATTTACACCATGCTCTTCGGAATGCCGGGAATCCCCTGTGTCTATTACGGCAGCGAATGGGGTGCCAAAGCCGACAAGAGAGAGGGAGATCCTGCTCTGCGCCCTGCCTTTGATGCACCTCAGAGCAACGAGCTGACCCAGCACATCCGAAGACTTGCCAAGGCACATCGGGAAAGTAAGGCGCTGTGCTACGGCGATCTGAAAATTCCTGTCCTGACCAACAAGCAGTGCATTATCCAGCGTGATTTTGAAGGAGAGCGGGTCTTTGTGGCCATTAATGCTGATGATCAGCCCTTTACTGCCCATTTTGATGCCGGCTACGGACTGGCAGATGACCTGGTGACAGGCATGAACCATGATTTCGGCGGCGGCAGCTATCTGGAACCTCTGAGCAGCCATATCTGGCGCTGTAAATAACTCATTTTTTCAAAAGGCAGGGGATTCTCATGAAGAAGTACACAAGCAGCTGCGCACCCCTTATTTCCCTTCTGATCTGGTTAATGGGTCTGCAGTCTTTCTCCCTGCCTGCTGGAGCCTCCGATTTGCTGAAACCCGTTTTGCAGTCTGACACTTCCGTCAGGCCTGGCTATTCTGTTGCCATATCAGCCACCTTCTCCGGAACACGTTCCATCGCAGCCGTCAAGACAGAGCTGTCTTTTGACCAGGATCACCTGGCGGTCAAATCCGTCACCCTGGCAAACCGTCAGCCCGATGACATTATGGAATATTTCTCAGACGATGGCTGTTTGAGGATCATTATTGCAACCGGCAGTCACCCTGAGTCAGAGCATTCTCTCCGGATTGTGTTTCAGCCAAGAAACGCCGGAGAAGGAACCGTTTTTTCCTTTTCAATGCTGTCCTGCGAAGCCATTGATGAAGACGAAAACTACTTGACCATTGCCTCCCTTCCCTCCACTTGCGTAACCGTAGCGGAAAAAACCGACAAGACATCAGTCGACCAAAGCAAAAATTCCACTTCCGAAGAGTCCTCCCGTTCCGAACGTCAGGCCTCAGAAAAGAAGCATGCCAGCCAACTGTCGGATTCCATCCGGAACAGCGATCCACAGCGTCAGCAGGAAACCGAAAATTCGGAGCCGACTTCTTCACGGGAAGAAAGGAACCGCCTGTATATTCAGCAGACCCCCCAAAAAGAACCCATCAGCCAAAGCGCCTTTCTTGCGATAGCAGGAATAGCGGTTGTCTTTGTGGGAAGCCTGCTGTTTACCTATTTTATTGCCCGAAAAAAACGACACTGATCCGAAAAAAGCATCAAAGACAGCATTGCCCCCGTAGCCGTAAAAGACTGCGGGGGCTGATTTTTATGGTCAAGACCGTTTCTCATGTAACGGCCTCGTCTTTTTGATAAGCATCCAGAATGCTGTGGAGATAGGCAATGTAATCCTTGCGGACATCCTTGGGGAACAGCAGCTCGATTCCCTCGCCAAAACCGCTGAGCCAGGAATAGAACTGATGGCTGTTCTGGACATTGACAGAGCAGCGAAAAAAATCACTATTATCATCATGATAGACGCTGATTTCTCTGCCGAAACGATCCGATATCACACCTGCCAGATCCTTTCTGACCTTCAGCACCACATTGATGGTTTCTCCTCCGTACATCGAAAAGGCTGTATTGGCATATTCCGAAATACTGATTTCTTCAAAATATCTGCCGCCTTCACGGGATTCCGTTTCATCTACGGCAACGTCCTTCATGCGGTCTACACGAAAGGTTTTGGGAGCATTTGTCTCGGAATCATAACAGATGACATAATAATACTCGTTCTTCCAGATAAGCGCATAGGGACTTTGTACATAGATCTTTTCCTCATTATTGTCGGTGTACCTGTTTTCCGCGATAAGCTTTCCGGATGGAAGATCATAATTCACAACGGTTCTCTGGTATTTGAAGCGGATCTTTCTGTTGGTGACAATGGCACTGTGAATGGCGTCAATACTGTAAATGACAGAGGAATTATTGCTTTTGATGGCTTTCTCCTGATAAACATGTCTGTTCTGGAGGCTCTCTCCCCCTTCATCCGTCAGGTGTTTCAGTTTTTCGATAATTGTCTTTGTCCGTTTGGCAGAAATAAAACGGGAAGCACTGAGGGCATCCACAATCATTTTCAGCTCTGCCAGTTCAAAGGCGTTCTCTTCCTCATAGCCATGATAATGCTCCCGGAGAAAATATCCTCTGCGGCTTTTTTCAATATCAAAGCCGTATTTGATCAGACTCTCGATATAGTTGTACACAGATTTACGGTCTGCTTTCAGATGGTATTTTTCATCCAATATGCAGATCAGACTGTTCGCACTCAGAAACCGGTTTTCTTCATTTCCTAATTTGTGCTTACTATTCATCCTCAGTTCATCCAACACATACAGAATTTTTAATCTGTTATCGCCCTTAGACATTTCGGAACCTCCAGCTTTTCAACCGTTTCAACTTATCCTGAATCTGTGAAACTCGATTGTATAAAAATGTTTTAAAACCCGCATGAAATCAAGTGTTTTAGGTGTTTTATCATATATGATTTTCTACACCCATCTGGTGCAAATTCATTTATCAAAATTTTGCTGAAAAAGCAGTATTTATGAGTCTTTCAACCTTATTTTGCAATTTGAATTTCACGGATTCAGGTTTAAGTACGCCTGATTCAGATTATTCCTGTCAAGTATCCTTTCCAGTAAATTTTCTGCACCGTCTTCTCTGTCCGTTTCAGTCAAAACAACACTGCACGCTCCCTTGTTGCTCTTTGTTTCCAACATACCCTCACAAGGGCAGCCGGCTTTCGCCGTTTTCTGTGGTCTTTGCATTGCTCCTTCCTCCTTTCGTTTCCAAGACTGCTATTGTTCGGTCCTTCCCGAAAAATACCTT
>CACYCV010000307.1 GCA_902772955.1 uncultured Ruminococcus sp. | reverse complement strand
GGGGATAACCCTTTTTTTCAAAAAAGGGTTTCCCCCGGCAGGGTTTGGGACAGAGTCCCAATATTCCGGAGAAAAAAGTTGATTTCCGTGCGTCATCGCGGGTGAATATTGACGTAGATGTGGGAGCATACTATAATATAGGTATGCCGAAGCGGAAAAAACGGTTTTTGTGTGTGCGTGAACGCTGCTGAGCAGGAACCATTTCCCCAAAACGGTATCCTTTTATATATGACGAAGCCGGAATACAGGAAGGTTGGAACCCGTCTTGTGTTCGCAGAGGGTGGTGTTGGGATGAATCCCGGCTGAAAGTGCTGTGACTGCCTGGATGCCTTCGGCTTTGTGAAACGGATACCGTCAAATTGTCGGTATCCGTTTTTGACTGGAGGAAACAGAATGATTTATACCGCATTAACCAAAAAAGCGATGAAAATCTGCTTTGAAGCACATAAGAATCAAAAGGACAAAACCGGCCTGCCCTATGTCTTTCACCCGTTTCATCTGGCGGAGCAGATGACGGACGAAACAACGGTGATCGCTGCGCTGCTGCATGACGTCATAGAGGATACAGATCTGACACTGGAGAATCTGAAAAAAGAAGGCTTCGGGGATACGGTGCTGGAGGCATTGACACTGCTGACCCACGATCCTGCTGTTCCGTACATGGAATATATAGAGTCCATCAGGCATAACCCTGTTGCCCGTGCTGTTAAGCTGGCGGATCTTCGCCATAACAGTGATTTGACAAGACTGAATCAGATTTGTGACAATGACCTGCAAAGAAATGAAAAATACCTGGAAGCCATCAGGCGGTTGGAAAGCTGATTTCTGCAAGCTATTCGCTTCCGTATGCCTGGAAGGGCGAATTGGTCTGAAAAAAACAGCCGATACAGCTGCATGAAAGAACTTCGTTGTACATAACAGAGTGTTCTCTCTCAGCTTTATCGGCTGCTGCTATTGAAATAAAGGGCGATTTATCAATGAACCTCGGGAACGGCATTCTGGCTTTTCTTTTTGAAGGTGAATTTGGATTCGGTTCCCTTTTGCAGACGGATGATGTTTTCTTTGTGGCGGAAAATCATCAAGGCAACACTGCAGGCATACAAAACTACTGCTATGGGATGAACGGCAATATGTAATACTGCCAGTAAAACGGTTCCGGCGCTCAATGCCGTCATGGTGGCAAGAGACATATATTTGAAAACCAGCAGAAAGAAAATCATGACGCAGGTTGCGGCAAGTCCTGCCCGCCAGTCAATTACCCAGAGAGCAGCCAGAGAGGACAAAAAGCCCTTTCCCCCCTTGAAACGGTACCAGACAGGGAAACAGTGCCCGATGGTGCAGCAAAGACCGGACACGGCAGCGCCCAATTCCCACTGACCGTACAGCGAGTGAAAAACGATTGCCGCCGTCAGAACCGGCAGAACGGTTTTGGACAAGTCAAAAATCATGACAGACCAGGAAACAAAATTGTTGCCGTAAACCCGGCGAAAGTTGGTGAATCCTGGGTTTTTACTGCCCTTTTCCCGGATATCCTCTCCATAAAACAGCCTGGAAAGCAGGATTGCCCCGTTAATCCCGCCCAGTAAATAGGAGAGTGCGACGGTGACAAGAATAGCGGCGATCATACCTTCAGCTGCTCCACATCTTGTCCGAAGGAGAAAACCGCCAGGGCATCCGGACCGATGGAAGCACCGATGATCGGTCCGATATAGGAGGTGTAAACGGGGATATCCGGACATTTTTCTTTGATCTGCTTTTCCAGCTCCCTGACATCCTCGTCAGAGTCTGCATGGCAGATATAGATGCACTTGGTTTCAGATGGATCCAGATTGTTGGCAGTCAGGCTGGCCAACTCCTGAATGGATTTAAAGCGGCCCTTGACTTTTTTGATGGGAATATTATTGCCGTCCTTATCGGAAATAATAATCGGCTTGACACCCAGCAGATTGCCAAAAAATGCAGAGGTTGCCTTGACTCTGCCGGCGCGTTTCAGGGCATCCAGACTATGAACCGTAACAAACTGATCCACATGGTTGCGAATGGCTTCAATCTTTTCTTTGATCGTATCTGCGTCCATACCGCTGTTGCGGTATTCTGCTGCACGGATGGCCAGTAAGCCTTCACCCATACAGGCATTGAGGGAATTGATGCAGTAAATTTTTCTGTCAGGATAGTCCTTCAACAGCTCCTTGGCGGTCATTTTGCCGGTTTCAACGGAGCCGGACAGGGGAGAGGCGCAGCCGATGTAGACAATATCGTCACCCTGCTGCAGTACCTTTGTAAAGACAGTGACAAATTCCTGGGGAGGAACCTGTGTTGTGGTGATTCTTTCACCGGAGCGCATCAGGTCGTAAAATTCCTTTGGAGAATAGGACTCCCAGTCAAGACTTGCCGGCTGTTCCTTGTCCTTGATGACCGTGTTCATCAAGAGATACTCGATTCCGTACTTTTCCCGCAGCTCTTTTGTCAGATCCGAGCAGGAGTCAGTAAAGATTTTTACCATGTCGTGATACCACCTTATGAATATTATTTGATTTCTTATGTCTCCTGGTACCATTCACCGAAGAATGCCCGCTGCTGTGATGTGCCGATTTGTCCGGATACAGTTGATTCCTGCAGCGGACGGATGGCTCTGTGAGTGAATGGCAGTAGATTGGTACAGCAATGGTTTCCGAAAACGAAAATTATCGCAGAATATAATTCCGTCCGGGAAATCAGTCGCGTGAGTTTCCACATAGGAATCATTTTATCACAGATGCCAATAAAATTCCATGGTCAAACTTCTCCTCAAATGGATATTATTCAACAAAATCTGACGAATTTGTTTCTTATCCTGGTAGTTTTTTATTTGGTGTTTTGAGGCTGCAGTACCCTGTATAACAGCTTTTTTGTTGACAGCCCCGCGCCGCCGTGATTGATTCATTGCGGAGGAGCCTTTTTTGGGAAATGCTGAAAGTATTTAATTGGATATACGGAAGGCTTTTCAGAGTGCTGGTTGACGAGATACCGGAGGTTACAATTCGTTACATTGACGATATCCAAGCGGCCAGAGCATCAGCCGAAGCCCTTGACAACCCCTATGAGCTTTTCCGCGCCGTTCCTGCAAAAGCGGTTATTTTTACTGACGGCAAAAGCAGTGTACTTGTTCTGTTTTGTCATCACATGGTGTTTGACGGAGGAAGCGGCGTGCTGTTCGGCTGGGAGATTTTTGTCAGATGAATGCTGCGGTATCCGTTTGGCTTTGGTCGGGAAAGATAGTCCTTCCGTCATTGGTAGATGCGCAGATGCCTCCACCGTGCAAATCGGTTATCGCTTTTGCTATTGACAACCCGATACCGTATCCGCCTGTTTCCGAATTTCTGGAGCTGTCAGTTCTGTAAAAACGATCAAATATTCGTTCCAGATCTGCATTTTTAATGCTATCCCTGGCAGTATTTCTGACGGAAATGACAGCCGATTTTCTGTGAATATACAGATCGAGAGTGATTTTTCCGTTTGGCGGAGTATATTTAACCGCATTGTCAAGAAGCAGCAAAACAAGCTGTCGTATCGAATCCGGAGATCCGTTGAGTGTAACCTGAATCCGTGAAACTCAAATAGAATAAATAGCTGAAAGCAAGATAAACAGAGCTTTACAAGCAAAATGTATCATTCCTTGT